>JADGRR010000008.1 GCA_017880745.1 Burkholderiales bacterium | reverse complement strand
CATGCCCGGCGCACCTGGCCGTCCGGGCTGCGCGTCGCGACCGTCGGCCGCGGTAGCGAGCGCGAGCTGCAACGCCGCGGTTTTGCCGCGGTGATCGCACCGAGCGGGCGTTTCGACAGCGAAGCCTTGCTCGATCTGCCGGAACTGAAGGACATGCAAGGCAAGCGCGTGGTGATTTTCCGCGGCGACGGCGGGCGCGAATTGCTGGGCGACACGCTCTCTGCGCGCGGCGCCGAGGTCGAATACGCCGAATGCTACCGCCGCGGCCAGCCCAGAGCCGATGCCGCGCCATTGCTCGCGTTGTGGGAGCGGCACCAGCTCGATGCGTTCACCGTGACCTCGAGCGAGGGGCTGGCCAACCTGTACGACATGTTGGGCGAGGCGGGCCGGCAGTGGTTCAGGCAGACGCCGCTGTTCGCCCCGCACGAGCGCATCGCCGCCGCGGCGCGCGCCCTGGGCGTAGAGACCGTGGTGTTGACCGGTCCGGGCGACGAAGGCCTGGTCGCAGGGCTGGCGGCATTTTTTGCTAAAGTGTGAATTTCCGCATTCCGCGTCCGACGCCCATGAACGAAAGCAACGCCGACATCGCCAAGCCCGCCGTGGAACCGGTCGCGCCGCCGGAAGAACCGAGCGGACGCGGCGAACGCGAGCCGTCGACGATCGGCTGGCGCATGCCGGTGACGATTGCGCTCGTCGGCGCGATTGTCGCGGTTTGCTGGCAGTGGTACGACACCCGCAGCCAGATCGGCGCCATCCGCGAGGAGCTGGGCCAGCGCCTGCGCGCAAGCGATAGCGCAGCCGGAGAAAGCCTGGTATTGGCCAGGCAGGCGCAGGAGTCGGTGCGCGAGGCGCAGGTCAAACTCAGCGTGCTCGAGAACAGGATCGCCGAGTCGCAGAGCCAGCAGGTGGCGCTGGAAGCCTTGTACCAGGAGCTGTCGCGCAGCCGCGACGAATGGGCGCTGGCCGAAATCGAACAGATCCTCACCGTGGCGTCGCAGCAACTGCAGCTCGCCGGGAATGTGCAGGCGGCGCTGCTGGCGCTGCAGACCGCCGAGGGGCGTCTGGCGCGCTCGGACCGGCCCCAATTCATCCCGCTGCGGCGCGTGCTCAACCGCGACATCGAGCGCCTGAAAGCGGCGCCCAATCTGGATATTGCGGGCATGGCGCTGCGCCTGGACAACCTGATTGCGAGCGTCGATAGCCTGCCGCTGCAATTCGACGCACGCGAGCAATCGCCGCCGAAGCCGGCCGGATCGGCGGGTGCGAGCGGCGTTTGGGCGCGCGTGCTGACCGAGGTGTGGGACGAAATGAAACAGCTGGTGCGCATCCGCAACGTCGATAGCCCCGATGCGGCGCTGCTGTCGCCGACGCAGGCCTACTTTCTGCGCGAAAATCTGCAGTTGCGCCTGCTCAATGCGCGGCAGGCACTGCTGACGCGCGACCCGACGCGCTTTCGCACCGACCTGGAGACGGCGCGGACCTGGCTCACGCGTTACTACGATACGCGCGCCAAGAGCACCGCCATCGCGCTCGCGAGCCTGAAGCAGCTTTCGGCGGGCAGCATCAACGTGGAGTTGCCCACCATCGCCGACAGCCTGGCCGCGGTGCGCAATTTCAAGGTATCGCGCGAAAAGGCGGTGCGATGAGCGTGGCGGGCAGGATCTAGAGATGCGCGGGTTGATGTGGGTGCTGGCGGTGTTTGCCCTCGCGGTGGGATTGTCGCTGGCCGCGCGCCTCAATGACGGTTATGCCATCCTCGCCCTCCCGCCTTACCGTGTCGAGCTTTCGCTCAATTTTGCCATCCTGCTCGGGCTCGCCGGCTTTGCGTTCGGCTACATGCTGTTGCGCCTGGTCGCGCACACGCTGCGCCTGCCGCTGCATGTACGCGCGTTCCGCGCGCGCCGCCGCAGCGAGAAAGGGCAGGCGGCGATGCTTGCCGCCCTGCAGGCCCTGCTCGAGGGGCGCTACGCCCGCGCCGAGAAGGCCGCAGGCGAGGCCTATGAACTGGGGCAGGCGCCGGCCTTGAGCGCCCTGATCGCGGCGCGCGCCGCGGGTGAACTGCGCGAGCTCGAGCGACGCGACCAGTGGCTCGCGCGCGCCGAGAGCCATGATCCGGATGCGCGCCAGGCCCGGCTGGCGGTGCAGGCAAGCCTGCTGCTCGACGATCGCCGCTACGACGACGCGCTCGTTGTATTGCGCGAGCTGTCCGCTAGCGGGCCCAAGCGCATCGCTACCCAGCGCATGTTGATGAAAGCGCATCAGCGCCTGGGCCATTGGGACGAAGTGCGGCGCCTCGCCACTGCCCTGGGCAAGCGCGGCGTGCTGGCAGAGGTGGCGGCGACGCAACTGCGGATCACCGCCCAGATCGAGGCGCTGCGCCAGCAGGCGGGGGATGCGGCTGGGCTTGCCGAGTGCTGGCAGCATACGGAAGACAAGCTCGATGCGCGGGTCGCGCGCGCTGCGGCGCAGCTGTTCATTGCGCTCGGGGACTGCCGCCGCGCGCACGAAATCGTCGAGGCGGCGCTGGAAGTGGAGTGGGGCGGCGAGCTGATATTGCTTTATGGCGAGTGCCTGGGTGCCGATGTCCTGACGCAGATCGAGCGCGCGGAGAAGTGGCTGAAGTCGCGGCCGCGCGACCGGGCGCTGCTCCTGACGCTGGGGCGCCTGTGCCTGCAACAGGGACTGTGGGGCAAGGCGCAGAGCTACCTCGAGGCAAGCCTGTCCGACGAACCCAGCCGCAGCGCGCATCTCGCGCTGGCGCAATTGTTCGACCGCATCGGCAAGACCGAGGACGCCAACCGGCATTACCGCGCCAGCACCGATGCGAAGCTGCGGCAGTAACGCACGCGAAAGGAAATTTCCATGATCGCCGTCATCTTCGAAGTGATTCCGGCGCCCGGGCGCAAGCAGGAATACCTGGACATCGCCGCGGCGCTGCGGCCGGAGCTGGAGCGGCAGGATGGTTTCATTTCGATCGAGCGCTTTGCCAGCCTCACCCATGAAGGCAAGGTGCTGTCGCTTTCCTACTGGCGCGACGAGGCGGCGGTGAAGCACTGGCGCCAGTTCGAAGGGCACCGCCTGGCGCAGGCGCGCGGCCGCAACGGCGTGTTTGCCGATTACCGCCTGCGCGTCGCCAGTGTCCTGCGCGACTACGGCATGAGCGAGCGCGCCGAGGCGCCGGCCGATAGCCGCAAAGTGCACGAAGGGTAGGAGGCCCGGCCCGCCCTCGGGCCGACCAGTGTTTGATTTTGGCGTATAGCCTTAGATCGGGATTCCCTTCCTCGCGTCTTCCTTGCATCTAGCTAGGATGTCGCACTTCGACGTTTAATTTGCGTGTGCGCCTGCAGGCAAATAAACGCGCCTCCTCGCCAAGATCAAAGTATCGGATTCTCGGCTAGGCCCAGTCCTTGACGACGAGGAAATCGCTGTACAGCCTGGCCTCGGCGCTTCCGGGCTCGGGCTGCCAGTCGTAGCGCCATTTCACCACCGGCGGCAGGGACATCAGAATCGCCTCGGTGCGGCCGCCAGATTGCAGGCCGAACAGCGTGCCGCGGTCGTAGACCAGATTGAATTCCACGTAGCGCCCGCGGCGGTAGGCCTGGAAGTCGCGCTCGCGCTCGCCGTAGGGGATGTCCTTGCGCCGCACGATGATCGGTTGGTAGGCGTCGATGAAATGATCGCCCACGCTTTGGGTCAGCGCGAAGCACGCGGAAAAACCGGCCTCGCTCAGGTCGTCGAAGAAAATGCCGCCGATGCCGCGCGGTTCGTTCCTGTGCTTGAGGAAAAAATAGCGGTCGCACCAGGCCTTGAATCGGGCGTGCTGGTCGGCGCCGAACGGGTCGAGCGCACGCTTGCAGGTGCGGTGAAAGTGCTGCGCATCCTCGGCGAATCCGTAATACGGCGTCAAATCCATGCCGCCGCCGAACCACCACGCAGGCGCGGCGCCTTCCCTGGTCGCGACGAAAAAGCGCACGTTCATATGCACAGTGGGGCAATACGGATTGCGCGGATGCAGCACCAGCGACACACCCATGGCCTGCCAGGCGCGGCCGGCCAGCTCGGGACGGGAGGCACTCGCCGAGGGCGGCAGGCCCGAGCCCTGCACGTACGAGAAATTCACGCCGCCGCGCTCGAACAGCGCTCCTTCCTCGATCACGCGGCTGATGCCGCCCCCGCCCTGCGGGCGGTCCCAATGGTCCTCGCGGAACGGCTTGCCATCGAGGGACTCCAGCGACGCGACGATGTGCTGCTGCAGGACTAGCAGGTAGTCTTTGACGGCGGAGGTATTCATTCGTTACCGATATACGCAAACAAACGCGAATTCTAGCAGCAGCTAACAGAGGCTAGTTGCGCTTGTTCGCGCAAGGTCATTGCGCGCAACGCAAGGCGAACGCTTATTACTTCTTCGCGGGAATAGCACGATGGCCGATGTCGCGGCGGAATTGCATGCCGTCGAAATGTATGCCTTCGGCCGCCTGATAGGCGCGGCGCTGCGCCATCTTGACGCTGTCGCCCAGCGCGGTGACGCACAGCACCCGGCCGCCGTTTACGACCACCTTGTCGCCGTCTAGAGCCGTGCCGGCGTGAAACACCATGCAGTCCTCGGTGCGCTCGGAAGGTTTGGCGAGCCCGGTGATGACCGCGCCCTTATTCGGTGTGTCCGGATAATTGGCGGCGGCGAGCACCACGCCCAGGGCCGTGCGCCGGTCCCATTCAATCTCGGCCTGGGCCAGCGTGCCGGCGCAGGCGAGTTCGAACAGTTCGAACAAATCCGATTTCAGGCGCAGCATGATCGGCTGGGTTTCCGGATCGCCCATGCGGCAGTTGAACTCCAGCGTCTTCGCATTGCCTTGTGCATCGATCATCAGGCCGGCGTAGAGAAAACCGACGTAGGGTATGCCGTCTTTGGCCATGCCCTGGATGGTGGGCATGATGATCTCGCGCATCACCTGCGCGTGCAGTCCCGGCGTCACCACCGGCGCGGGCGAGTAGGCGCCCATGCCGCCGGTGTTGGGGCCGGTATCGCCGTCCTGCAGGCGCTTGTGGTCCTGGCTGGTGGCGAGCGCGAGCACATGCTCGCCATCGCTCATGACGATGAAGCTCGCCTCCTCGCCGGCAAGATACTCCTCGATCACCACGCGCGCGCCGGCATCGCCCATCTTGTTGCCTACCAGCATCAGGTCGACGGCGTCATGCGCTTCCTTGTCCGTCATCGCGACGATCACGCCTTTGCCCGCGGCGAGGCCGTCGGCCTTGATCACGATCGGCGCAGCGTGCTGGTCCAGGTAAGCGTGCGCCTGCGCGGCGTCGCTGAAGCTGGCGTAGGCGGCGGTGGGAATGTGATGCCGCTGCATGAAGCGCTTGGCGAAATCCTTGGAACTCTCCAGCTGCGCTGCGGCGCGGCTCGGGCCGAAGATCTTCAGGCCGCGGGCACGAAAGGCATCGACTATTCCGGCGGCGAGCGGTGCCTCGGGTCCGACCACGGTGAGATGAACCGAATTTTCGCGCGCGAACTCGGCCAGTTGGCCAATGTCGCTGATGGGAATATTCTCCAGGCCCGGCTCGAGCGCCGTGCCTGCGTTGCCCGGCGCGACGTAGACCTTCTGTACGCGCGGCGCCTGCGCCAGCTTCCACGCCAGGGCGTGCTCGCGGCCGCCGCTACCGATCACGAGCAGTTTCATGAAACCAAAACGAGGCAATCAAAAACATAGGCGCGGAAAGCGCAAAGCAGATTCTTCATGGCTGTTCCTTGCGTCCTTGGTGCCGCACTCGTGTTCGATCAGTGGCGAAAATGGCGGAAACCGGTATACACCATGACCAAGCCGAGCTCGTCGGCCGCGGCGACCACTTCGTCGTCGCGTACGCTGCCGCCGGGCTGGATGATGGCCTTGGCGCCGGCCTGTGCCACCACGTCGACGCCGTCGCGGAAGGGGAAGAAGGCGTCCGAGGCCACGACCGAATTCACGAGAGATAGACCGGAATTTTTGGCCTTGATCGCGGCGATGCGCGCGCTGTCGACGCGGCTCATCTGGCCCGCACCCACGCCCAGGGTCTGGCCGCTGCCGCAAAACACGATGGCGTTGGACTTGACGAACTTGGCCACGCGCCAGGCGAAAAGGAGGTCGCGCAGTTCCCCGTCAGTGGGTTTTTTCCTGCTGACCACGCGCAGTTCGGCGGCTTCGACGTTCTTCGTGTCGGGCGTCTGCAACAGCAGGCCGCCGCCGACGCGCTTGAAATCGTAGCGGTTGCCGCCCGCGGCGATGGGCACGACGAGCACGCGCACGTTGGTCTTGGATTCAAGTGCCTTGCGCGCCGCCGCATCGTAGCCGGGCGCGATCACCACTTCGACGAACTGTTTCGCCACGGCGAGGGCGGTGGGCGCGTCCAGCGGCCGGTTGAAGGCGATGATGCCGCCGAAGGCCGAGGTGGGATCCGTCTGCAACGCGCGCTGGTAGGCCGCAAGCACTGTTTCGCCGATGGCGACGCCGCAGGGATTGGCGTGCTTGACGATGACGCAGGCGGGATCGGCGAACGTCTTCACGCATTCCCAGGCGGCGTCGGCATCGCCGACGTTGTTGTAGGAGAGTTCCTTGCCCTGCAACTGGGTGTAGCTGGCGAGGCTGCCCGCGGCCGGCTCGATGTCGCGATAGAATGCGGCGCTCTGATGCGGATTCTCGCCGTAGCGCATATCCTGCACCTTGGCGAATTGCAGCGTCAGCCGCTCCGGGTATTCCCGGCTCTTCAGCCCGGCGTCGAGGCCGGTCAGATAATTGCTGATGGCGCCGTCATAGGCTGCGGTGTGGGTGAACACCTTTTTCGCCAGCGCAAAACGCGTGGCGGCGCCGACCCTGCCTTCGCTCGTCTTCAGTTCCTCTAGCAGCGCCGGGTAATCGGCCGGATCGACCACCACGGCGACGCCCATATGGTTCTTGGCCGCCGAGCGCAGCATGGTGGGGCCGCCGATGTCGATGTTCTCGATCGCCTCTGCGAGCGTGCAACCGGATTTGGCTATGGTCTGGGTGAAGGGGTAGAGATTGACCACCACCAGATCGATCGGCTCGATGCCTGCATCCTTGATCGCTGCCATGTGTTCGGGCACGTCGCGCCTCGCCAGCAGTCCGCCGTGGATCATGGGGTGCAGCGTCTTGAGGCGCCCGTCGAGCATTTCCGGATAGCCGGTGTACTCGGCCACTTCGGTGACGGCGACGCCGTTTTGCGCGAGCAGCTTCGCCGTGCCGCCGGTGGAGAGGATGGAGATTTTCATCTGCGCCAGCGCACGCGCGAATTCCACCACGCCGGTCTTGTCGGAGACGCTGATCAAGGCTTGCTTGACGAGGATGCTCATGGATGTAGGGGGCCTTGGTTGCGGGCGGGAAATGAGTGAGGAGCGGGGCTTGCGCGGCACGGCAGATCGCGGATGTTACCCTTCACGCCCGCGCGCGCGTCACACCTTGATCTTCAGCTGCTCGATTTTCTTGCGCAGGGTGTTGCGGTTGATGCCCAGCCACCTGGCTGCCATCGTCTGGTTGCCCTCGGCATGATGCAGCACCACCTCGATCATGGGCTTCTCGACATTCTTCAGCATCATGTCGTAGACGGTGCGCGGACGCTCCCCATCCAAGTCCTTGAAATATCTTTCCAGGGACTTGCGTACGCATTCGGAAATTTCACTGGCGCGCGGTGTCATGCTGCCAACTCCTCCTCATAGCGCAGGTGCTCGTATTGCTGCGCCTGTTGATCGAAAAACCGGTTTACCGCGGCCAGTTGCTCCTCGATGCTGGGCAATTGGTTCATCGCGTGGCGGAAACTGGCCGAGCCGGCCAGTCCTTTGGTGTACCAGGAAATGTGTTTGCGCGCGATCTTGACTCCGGTATCGACGCCATAGAACGCGTACAGGTCGTACAGGTGCGCGATCAGCACCTGGTGGATCTCGACGACCAGCGGCGGCGGCATGTGCACCCCGGTCTTCAGGTAGTACTCGATCTCGCGGAAGATCCATGGCCGGCCCTGCGCTGCACGGCCGATCATGATGCCGTCGGCCTTGGTGTAATCGAGCACGTACTTGGCTTTTTGCGGCGTGGTGATGTCGCCGTTCGCGACCACGGGCAGGCGCGTGGCGCTCTTGACTTCAGCGATGGTGTCGTATTCGGCGCGGCCGGTGTAGCCGCAGGCGCGCGTGCGCCCGTGGATCGAGAGCAACTGGATGCCGCTTTCCGCCGCGATGCGCGCGACGGCGAGGGCGTTCCTGTTGTGCTGGTCCCAGCCGGTGCGAAATTTGAGCGTCACTGGCGTGTCGACCGCCCTGACCACGGCCTCCAGAATGCGTCCTACCAGCAGTTCGTCTTTCAGCAGCGCCGAACCGGCCATGACGTTGCACACTTTCTTGGCCGGACAGCCCATGTTGATGTCGATGATTTGCGCGCCCTCGCCGACGTTGTAGCGCGCGGCCTCGGCCATCATCTGCGGGTCGGCGCCGGCGATCTGCACCGAAACCGGATCGGCCTCGCCCTCGTGATTGGCGCGGCGCCGCGTCTTTTCGCTGCCCCACAGGAGAGAATTGGACGCCACCATCTCGGACACGGCCATGCCGGCGCCGAACCTCTTGCACAACTGGCGGAACGGGCGATCCGTCACTCCGGCCATCGGCGCAACGAACAGATTGTTGCGCAGCACGTGAGGTCCAATTCTCATTTCGTTCTAGAGAGTTTCTTGCGGAAGGGGAGGCAATTCTATACCCAATCGCCGCGGAATAAAAATCGAATTCATCACGCTATGAAGCGAATACTCCAACTTGCGCTAAGGCAACGCGCGCGCACCGTAGATCATGCGCCGCGCAACAAAGCGGCGGGCGAACGGCAGCAGGTCGAGCGTAAGCAATCCGGCGCCGCGCCCGAATCTGAGCAACGGATTGGAATTGGAAAAGAGGCCGACCAGACTGTCGGTGAATCGGATGCCGGCGCGGCGGTCCAGCGCGCGCGCGCGGCGATAGCGTGCGCAGAAATCTTCGCTGCCCAGCTCGCGTGTCTCGCGCGCCAGGCGGGCGAGCTCCCAGGCATCGCGCAGGCCAAGGTTGAATCCCTGGCCCGCGACCGGGTGCAGGGTTTGCGCCGCGTTGCCCACGCTCAGGCAGCGTGGCCGTGTCTCATCGCGCTGGTAGCGCAGCGCCAGAGGGAAACTAGTGCGCTCGCCGGCCTCGATGAATGCGCCGAGACGGTCGCCGAATGCGGCGTGCAGTTCGGCGAGGAAGGCCGGAGTATCGAGCGCGCACAAGCGCGCGGCACGATCCGGAATGGTGGTCCATACCAGCCCATAGTGCGCCGCGTGTGGCAGCAGGGCGAGAGGACCTTCGGGCGTGAATCGCTCCCATGCCCTGCCGCGGTGGGCTTGCGCGGTCTTTACCCAGGCTACGACCGCGGACTGGCGATAGTCCTTGCGGTATGCGGGCGTCGCGCGGTCGTCCGCGATGCGTGCGCCGTCGGCGAATACCGTGAGGCGCGGCGCGAACGCGAATTCTCCGTCTTGCGACCGCACCGTGGCCGTGGTGCCGTCGAATCCCGTCAGCCGCGCGCCGAACAGGCGCCTGGCGGAGCAGGGCGCGGCGAGCAGGCACTGCTGCAGCTCATTGTAGCTGGCGACATAGCCCAGTGCGGGCAGGCCGCAGTCAGCGGCGCAAATCAAGGTGCGGCCGAAGCCGCCCTGCTGCGAAACATGGATGGTTTCGATCGGCGTGACCGGAAGGCCGGACCAGGCATGCAGACGCTCGAGTATCAGGCGGCTGGCATACGACAGCGCGATCGGACGCGCATCGCCGGAATCGCCACTACGTGCGCCACCGGACTCGGCACTGCGTGCCTCGGCGAGCACTACGGAATGGCCGCTGCCCTCCAGCGCGAGGGCGAGCGCCGCGCCCACCGGGCCGCCGCCTGCGATCAGTATGTCTACAGCTTCAGAGTCCATTTACGAAATGAGGGGATACATCCCCTCATGCTCCCCTAAGTCAGGGGCTGTTTCGGTAAATCTGAAACAGCCCCTCATTCGATTTACGATATGAGGGGATACATCCCCTCATACTCCCCTAAGTCAGGGGCTGTTTCGGTAAATCTGAAACAGCCCCTCATTGATGGCCCACCAGGGCTTCGATCGCGGCGATGCTCTTCGGCGTTTCGGCGGTTATGACCTCGCAACCGTCCTTGGTCACCAGCACATCGTCCTCGATGCGCACGCCGATGTTCCAGTAGGCTTTCGGCACGTCATCCGCGGCACGGATGTAGCAGCCGGGCTCGACGGTTAGCGTCATGCCTGCCGTGAGCGGCCGCCATTTGCCATCGAGCTTGTATTCTCCGGCGTCGTGCACATCCAGCCCCAGCCAGTGGCCGGTGCGGTGCATGTAGAAACGCTTGTAATCGCCCGCTTCGATCACCTTGTCCAGACTGCCCTGGCACAGGCCGAAATCGATCATGCCCCGCGCGAGCACGCGCACCGCGGCCTCGTGCGGCGCGTCCCAGGCGGTGCCGGGCGCGGTTGCGCCGATGGCGGCAGCTTGCGCGGCGAGCACCAGTTCATACACGTCTTTCTGCGCGCCGTTGAATTTCCCGTTTATCGGATAGGTGCGGGTAATGTCGGACGCATAGCCGTCGAGCTCGCAGCCGGCATCGATCAAGAGCAGCGCGCCGTCCTCCAGCCGCGCGTTGTTGTCGCTGTAATGCAGCACGCAAGCGTTGGCGCCGCCGGCGACGATGGGCCAATAGGCAGGGAACTGCGCGCCGCGGCGGCGGAACTCATATAGCAGCTCGGCCTCGATTTCGTATTCCATCCTGCCGGGCCTGGTGGCGCGCATCGCGCGCTCATGCGCGCCGGCCGAGATGCCTGCGGCGCGGCGCATGAGATCAAGTTCGTGTTCGTCTTTGACGAGGCGCATCTCGTCGAGTGCAGCGCGCACATCGTAGATGCTCTGCGGCGCGCTGGTGCCGACGCGGCTTTGCGCGCGTACCTGATTCAGCCAGCGCATGACGCGCGCGTCCCAGTCCGGGTCCATGCCCGGCGCGTAATGGAGCGCCGGCTGGTTGGCCATCAGGGCGGGCAGTTTTTCGTCGAGCTGGCCGATGGGGTAGGCCGCGTCGACGCCGAAGGTTTCCCTGGCCGCTTCCGGGCCGTAGCGAAAGCCATCCCAGGTTTCGCGCTCCAGATTTTTCTCGCGGCAGAAAAGTATGCTTTGCGGCTCCACGCCGGCGACCAGCACCAGCACCGCTTCCGGTTCATGAAATCCGCTGAGGTAGTAGAAATAGCTGTCGAAACGGTAGAGATACTCGCTGTCGCGGTTGCGCACGCGTTCGGGCGCGGTGGGCACGATGGCGATTCCGTGTTGCATCTGCGCGAGCAGCGCAGCGCGGCGTATGGCGTACGCTTTGATATCGGTCATAGGAGGCAGCTGGGAATAGGTCGGGTAGGCGCGGATTGAATCAATTGTACAGCCTGGGGGATGGCCTTGTTTGGATAAGGACAGCCAGGCTCGAGAAAGGTGTTGAAAAAGGGGGCGCGCCCCCGTTTATATTCCCCGTTTCAGAGGCTGCTGAAAATCGCTTCCCCCGAAGACGGTCTTGCGTGCACGCATGATGTTCGACCCGGGAAGCGATTTTCAACAGCCTGCTAGGCGATGCCGCGGCGCAACTCCGCATCCAAAGCGTGCAGGCGCTCGGCGGTGCCGATGTCGTGCCAGCGGCCGCGATAATGCTCGCCCGACACCCGGTCCGCTGCCATCGCCTTGCGCAGGATCGGCGCGAGCGCAACCTTGGCCATCGGTGGAATGCCGCCAAACAGGCGCGGCGCATACACCCCGATGCCGCTGAAGGTGAGCATGGGCTTCCCGCTTTCGCGCACGCGCCCCGCCTCCAGGGCGAAGTCGCCGCGCGGATTCTGCGGCGGATTGTCCACCAGCACCAGATGCGCGAGGCCGTCCTGCAGCTCCACCTGGGCGAGCGCCGAAAAATCGTAATCGGTGTAGATGTCGGCGTTGACCACCAGAAACGGCTCCGCTCCCAGCAAAGGCAGGGCGAGAGCGATCCCGCCCGCGGTCTCGAGCGCTTCGAACTCGGCCGAGTAGCGGATCGAAACACCGAAGCGCGAGCCGTCGCCGAGCGCCGCTTCGATCATGTGCCCGAGATGGGCGTGATTGATCACGACCTCGGCGATTCCGGCCCGGGCCAGCTTCTCCAGCTGCCATGCTATGAGTGGTTTGCCGCCCACCGCGAGCAGCGACTTGGGTGTGGTATCGGTGAGCGGACGCATTCTGACGCCGCGCCCGGCGGCGAGAATCATTGCTTTCATGGAAATACGCTACCCTGAATTGCCTGCCCGTCCTCGATCTCGTCGAACAGTCGCGCGAGCGGGGCGAGCGCGTTGTAGCGGCCGGCGACTGCGCGCACGTAGCGCACGAAGCGCGGCGTGTCCTCGACATAGCCGGGTTTGCCGTCACGGTAGTGGATGCGCGCAAAAATTCCCAGTACCTTCAGATGGCGCTGCAGACCCATCCATTCGAGGTCGCGGTAGAACTCGCCGAAATCGGTGCCGACCGGGAGCCCGGCGCGGCGCGCCTTGTCCCAGTAACGCACCACCCAGTCGAGCGCGCGCTCTTCCTCCCAGCTGATGAAAGCATCGCGCACCAGCGACGCCACGTCATAGCTGATCGGGCCATAGACCGCATCCTGGAAATCGAGGATGCCGGGGTTGGGCTCGCACAGCATGAGGTTGCGCGGCATGAAATCGCGATGCACGTACACCGCGGGCTGCGCCAGATTGCTTGTCAGAATCAGGGCGAACATGCGCTCCAGCACCTGACGCTGCTCCCGCGCGAGGGTCAAGCCCAGATGGCGCGCCAGATACCAATCGGGAAACAGATCGAGTTCGCGCCGCAGCAAGGCGGCGTCATAGGGCGGCAGCGTCCCCGGCCGGCTGGCGAGTTGCCAGGCGATGAGCGCATCGATGGCGTCGCGAAACAGGACGTCCGCCCTGGCGTCATTCTCCTGCAGCGCGCCGAGATAGGTGGTGGAGCCGAGGTCGGTGAGCAATAGAAAGCCCTGCTCCAGATCCTGCGCCAGCACCGCTGGCGCGTTGAGGCCGGCTTGCCGCAACAGGTCCGAAACCTGGATGAAAGGCCGGCAGTCCTCCTGCTGCGGCGGCGCATCCATGACAATGCGGCTTTCGCCGCGGTCGGTAAGACTGATGCGGAAATAGCGGCGGAAGCTGGCATCGGCCGAAGCCGGCTCAAGCTGCCATTTCTCCGCAGGGAAAAGGCGGCCGAGCCACGCGTGTAACGCCAGTGTCCGCTCCAAAGAGTTCATTACAAAATGAGGGGATATATTCCCTCATGCTCCCCTATATTTGCCGTTGCAAAATTCATTTTGCAACGGGATCAAAGTGCGTTCCGATTGCCATAAAGGTGAAAGTGTGCGATTTTAGCATCCAAAAACACACCCTCCACTTTATCCACCATGAAGTCCTCGATGCGCCAGTACGCGCCTGCTTTGGCCCTGTTTTTCTGCGCGCTGGCGGCGCAGGGGCAAGAGCCGCGGCTGAGGCCGCCGCACGCGGGCAAACCGGGCATTTCAGGTGCGCCGGTCACGATCTCCGCCGACCGGATGGAGGGCTACGCCAATCAGGAGACCAGCGCCAGCGGCAACGCCGAACTGCGCCAGGACAACGTCAGCATCAATGCCGACCGCCTGCTCTACCTCTATGCCACCGACGAGGTGCAGGCGAGCGGCGGCGTACGGCTCGCGCGCGACGGCGACCGGATGAACGGCACCGGGCTGCGCCTGCGCGTGCACGACAACGTCGGCCAGTTCGACCACGCCGACTATGAGTTTTCGCGGCCCGGCCGTCGCGGGTCAGCGCCGGTGCGCGCGCGCGGCACGGCCGACGTGATCAAGCTCGAAGGCAAGGACAAGTATCACCTGGAGAACGCGACGTTCACCACCTGCAAGCCGGGCAACGACGACTGGTATCTGCAGGTTGGCGAACTCGATCTGGACATGACGCGCGATCTGGGCACGGCGCGCAGGGGCAAGCTGGTGTTCAAGAACACGCCCATCGTCTACGTGCCCTGGGTGGATTTTCCTCTGCACAACGAACGCAAGACCGGCCTCCTGCCGCCCACCATAGGCAGCAGCACCAAGAGCGGGGTGGAAGTCAGCACGCCTTTTTATGTGAACCTCGCGCCCAACCGGGATCTCACCCTCGTGCCGCGCGAATTGTCCAAGCGCGGGCTGCAACTGGCTGCGCAGCTTCGCTACGTCGGTCTTGACTACGACGGCAACGCCAGCTTCGAGCACCTGTCCAACGATCGGGTGAGAGACATCAGCCGCTTTGCCACAACCATCCAGCACAATCAAAGATTCAGCAGCAACCTGACCGGCTACCTCAATATCAACAAGGTTTCCGACGACAACTATTTCCGCGACCTGTCCAGCCGCATCAACATCACCTCGCAGACCACGCTGCCGCGCGACGGCATGCTGACCTACAACGGCGGCTGGTGGGTCGCGACCGCGCGCGCGCAGCGCTTCCAGACCCTGCAGGACCCGGCCAACCCGGTGATCGTGCCTTACGGCCGGGTGCCGCAGTTCACGCTCAATGCGACACCCCAGTACGTCGGCGGGGTAGACTTGGCCCTCAACAGCGAGTTCGTCAAGTTCTATCACCCCACCAACGTCATCGGCAGCCGCCTCACGCTCTACCCCAGCGCGAGCTTGCCGCTGATCGTGCCGGGCGCCTATCTCACGCCCAAACTGGGTTTTCACTCCACCGGCTACAGCCTTGCGCGCAACCCGGCCGACACGCCGGAGACGATTCACCGCGCGCTGCCGATCGCTAGTGTCGACAGCGGCCTGACGTTCGAGCGCGACACCGACTTCAGCGGGCAGCGCTTCCGCCAGACATTGGAACCGCGCCTTTATTACCTGTACGTGCCTTTTCGCGACCAAAGCAAGATTCCGCTGTTCGATACCGGCTTGGCCGACTTCAACTATGCGACGATTTTTTCCGAGAATCTGTTCAGCGGCGGCGACCGCATCGCCGACGCGAACCAGCTCACGGTTGCCGCGACTACACGGCTACTGTCGCCGACCAACGGCCAGGAGGTGCTCAAGGCCACATTCGGCCAGCGCCACTATTTTCAGAACCAGCAGGTGGCGCTGGACAGCGTTACGCCGACGCGCACCGACAAGACCTCCGATTTTCTGGCTGCGCTGAGCGGGCATATTTCCCGCTATTGGAGCCTGGATAGCGCGCTGCAGTACAACCCGCATCGCAATTTTTTCGATCGTCTGAGCATCGGCACCCGGTACCAGCCCGAAACCGCGAAGGTGCTCAACCTCGGCTATCGACTTACCCGCGATTCGCTGAATCAGGTCGACGTTTCGGCACAGTGGCCGCTGGGCGGGGGCTGGTATGGCGTAGGTCGCTACAACTACTCCCTGCGCGACAACCGGCTGGTCGAAACTCTGGGCGGTTTCGAATATAATGCAGGCTGCTGGATTGGCCGGCTGGTGGTACACCGCTTTGCCACGGCCACCGGGAGCTTCAGCAGCGGGGTGTTCGTGCAGCTGGAATTGAACGGATTCTCGCGCATAGGGTCGAATCCGCTGGAGACGCTGAAGCGGAACATCCCCGGCTACGATCGCCTCAACCAGACCCGTCCCGATTCGCAACCCTTCAATTTTTTTGAGTAATCCTTACATGCGACTTTCAGTTTCGGCGGCGCTTGCGGGCGCCGCGCTGGCATTCGGCACCGGCAATGTTCTCGCGCAGACAGCCGCGCCCGCCACGGTCGCACCCAACCCGATTGTGCTGGTGGACCGTATCGTCGCCGTGGTCAATAGCGAGGTGATCACCAGCCGCGAAGTTGCCGAGCGGGTGAAGACGGTGACGCAGCAACTGAACCAGCAGCGCACGCCGCTGCCTCCGGCCGATGTGCTGCAAAAGCAGGTGCTCGAGCGCATGATCACGGATCGGCTGCAAATTCAGCTGGCGAAGGAGACGGCGCTGCGCGTTGACGATTTGCAGCTGGACCGCACGGTCGCGCGCGTCGCCGAGAGCAATAAGCTGTCGCTGACCGAATTCCGCCGCGTGCTGGAGCGCGATGGGATCCAGTTCGACAAATTCCGCGAGGAAATCCGCAACGAAATCACGCTGTCGCGCCTGCGCGAGCGCGAGGTGGACAACCGCATCGTCGTTACCGACAACGAGATCGACTATTTTCTCAGCCAGCAGGGCGCGTCGCAAGCCACGGCGGGCGAGTACAGCCTGGCGCACATACTTCTGCGGCTGCCGGATCAGGCGAGCCCTGAGCAGGTTGACAAGCAGCGCGCGCGCGCCGAGCAGGTGTTGCTGCAACTGCATGAGGGCGCGGATTTCGCGAAGCTGGCGGTCAGCTATTCCGATGCGCCGGACGCTCTGCAGGGCGGGGCCATGGGCTGGCGCGCGCGCGACCGGCTGCCGGAGCTGTTCGCCCATGCACTGAATGACATGAAGCCAGGCGACGTGAGCGGCATCATACGCAGCCCGGCCGGTTTCCATGTGATCAAGCTGATTGACCGCCGCGGCGGCAGCGCGCCGGCGCTGGTAGAGCAAACACATGCGCGGCACATACTGGTGAAAACCAGCGAGGTCGTGTCCGAGGCTGACGCCAGGCGCAAGCTCAATAACATGCGCGAGCGCATTGTCAATGGCGCCGATTTTGGCGAGCTGGCCAAGCTCAATTCCGACGACGCGTCCTCGATCAGGGGTGGCGACCTGGGGTGGATTTATCCCGGCGACACCGTGCCCGAATTCGAGCGCGTGATGAACAGCCTCAACCTGGGGCAGCTGAGCGAGCCTTTCGCGACGCCTTTCGGCTGGCATCTGATGCAGGTGCTGGAGCGGCGCCGTGCCGACGTTTCCGGCGAACGCAAGCGGCAGGAGGCGCGCCTGGTCCTGCGCGAGCGCAAAGCCGATGAGGCCTATCAGGAATGGCTGCGCCAGCTGCGCGATCGCGCCTTCGTGGAGTATCGGCTGGACGAGCGCTGATGGCCGTCGTTGCCGGTTTGCGCGGTGGCGCTGCGCGCAGCCCGTTGAGGAGCAAGGAGTGAGGAGCGAGGAGGGAAAAGCGGCGCCCCTGCCTGTCATCGCAGTCACTTCCGGCGAGCCCGCCGGCATCGGGCCGGACATTTGTCTCGCGCTGTCGCGCCAGCGCCTGCCTTGCCGCGCCGTGATTCTCGGCGACCGCGAGCTGCTCGCCGCGCGCGCGGCGCAGCTCGGGCTCGCGTTGCGCCTGCGCGCCTTCGACCCGGAGCAGGCGCCGGCGGCGGATGCGCTCGAGGTGCTGCACATGCCGCTCGCCGCGCCCGTGACCGCGGGGAAGCTCGCTCCGGCCAACAGCCCTTATGTGCTGGCCTTGATCGAGCGCGCCGTTGCCGGCTGCATGGACGCGAGCTTTGCGGCGATGGTGACTGCGCCGGTGCACAAGGGCGCAATCAACGATGCCGGCATCTCCTTTACCGGCCATACCGAATATATTGCTGCACTGACCTCCACGCCGCGCGTGGTAATGATGCTTGTGGGCGGCGGCCTGCGCGTGGCCCTCGCCACCACTCACATGGCGCTTGCCGAGGTGGCCGGCGCGATCACGCGCGAAACGCTGGAAGCGACGTTGCGGATTCTGCGCCAGGCGCTGCAGCAGCGTTTCGGCGTGGCCGAGCCGCGCATCCTGGTCGCAGGGCTCAATCCGCACGGCGGCGAGAGCGGTCACCTCGGCCGCGAAGAAATCGAGGTCATTTCCCCGGTGCTGGACCAGCTGCGTCTGGCGGGCATGCGTCTGGAAGGACCTTTGCCGGCCGATACGCTGTTCACGCCGCAGGTGCTCGCGCGCGGCGATTGCGTACTGGCGATGTATCACGATCAGGGGTTGCCGGTGCTCAAATATGCAAGCTTCGGCAAGGGCGTCAACGTCACGCTTGGGCTACCCATCGTGCGCACTTCGGTCGATCATGGCACGGCGCTGGAGCTTGCCGGCACGGGCAAGGCCGACGTGGGCAGCCTGGTAGCCGCAATCGAAATGGCGCTGGAGATGGTGCGGCCGGCCAAGGTGCAAGCTTCCGCGCTCTAGGCTTCGTCTCGCGCCTCGAGACCCTCTATCGATGAAACACATCCCGCGCAAACGGTTTGGTCAGCACTTCCTGACCGACCAGGCGGTGATCGCCGACATCGTCGCCGCGATCCGGCCGCAGGCGGACGATGCCATGGTGGAAATCGGCCCCGGGCTGGGGGCGCTCACCGCACCGCTCGCGCGAGTGCTGCGCCACCTGCATGTGATCGAGATCGACCGCGACATCGTTGCGCGGCTGATCCAGACCTATCCGCCGGACCGCCTCTCGGTGCATGCGGGCGATGTGCTCGAATTCGATTTTTCACTGTTACCTCGCGCGCTGCGCGTGGTCGGCAACCTGCCGTACAACATTTCGACGCCGCTGCTGTTCCACCTCGCGCGCCATGCGGAGCGCATACGCGACATGCATTTCATGCTGCAGAAGGAGGTGGTCGAGCGCATGGTGGCCCTCCCGGGTGGCGGCGATTACGGCCGATTGTCGGTGATGCTGCAGTACCGCTTCGACATGCAGTTGCTGCTCGAAGTGGGCCGCGACGCCTTTTCGCCGCCGCCGCAGGTCGATTCGGCGGTGGTGCGCATGCTGCCGCGGCCGCAGGCGCAGCTGACTGCGGCGAGCCAGGTGGGTCTGGAGCAGGTCGTGCGGCGCGCCTTTGGTCAGCGGCGCAAGACCTTGCGCAATTCCCTCGCCGGGCTGCTCGAGGCGGAGGACTACGCCGCGCTCGGGATCGCACCCCGCCTGCGCGCCGAGAATCTGGCCGTGGCCGATTTTGTCGCCATCAGCAACTATCTGGCGCAAAAAGAGAAGCTCTAGCCCTGGCGCGCCGACGCGCCCCAAGTATTAATATTCACAAACGCGCCTGCGGCTGGCACAATAGACCCTCTCGCCGCATTGACCAAGAGGCTGTCTCAGAATCACTGGAACAGCCCCTGACCCAGGGGAGCATGAGGGGATGGTTCCCTTCATTTTGCAACGGATGCCAAGCTTCCACGCCGGAGAATTGTATGGGCCTGCTCGACGACCTGAAAAAACAGGCGGACATGGTGAAGAGCCAGCAGCTTTCCCAGCAGTCCCTGCTGCAGGAAAGCGTCAAGCTGGTCGAAGCGAAGATGAACCAGACCTTTCTTTACCTGAACGATCTGCTCAAGCAGCTGGCGGTGCTCAAGCCCACCAACCCCACGGCGTACTCGGTCCCGGGCATCGGCGATTTCCAGAACCTGGAGTTCGCCGAGTCTTTCATCGACTACCGCAAGAAGAAGATCTACGACAAGGACTATTACGACTACATCGCTTTCTTCATCAAATGGGCTTCGCCCGCCAATATCAGCATCGAGCGCGACATGCCCGCTACGATACAGAAGGTGCGCGATGTGCTGTGGAACTACGGCCTGAAATTCACCGAAGAAGAAATCAAGAAACGGGGCGGCGGATTCCAGAAGATGAAATTCACCGTTCCGAGCGCCATCACCTGCGACATCACGATTTCCGCCGACCATGACAACGCCCGGCTGGTGGTCAAGGGCAAGCACTTCCTGCGTCTGGGTGCGGATGAGTTGCGCATTCCGGCCGGCGACATCAATGAGGCGCTGCTGGAAGAATTCGCGAAGATGCTGATCGGTCAGTCCACGTCGCTGCGCAAGTACCGCGTCTGAAACCGACCTGAACAGCGGCGGCCGGGAATAGAGCGGGATCCTTCCGTTCCTGCCCGGCCCTCTGCGGATTCCCCGCTTCCGCGGAATCTCCTGTGACAGGCCTTACCCAATTATCGCTGGATGAGCTCGATCTTGTAGCCGTCCGGGTCCTGCACGAAGGCGATTACCGTGCTGCCTCCTTTGACCGGTCCGGCTTCGCGGCTAACGATGCCGCCCTTTGCCTTGACGGTTTCGCAGGCCTTGTAGGCATCCGGCACTTCGATCGCGAGATGCCCGAATGCGGTGCCCATGTCGTACTTGTCCACGCCATAGTTGTAGGTGAGTTCGATCACGGCCTGCGTGTCCTCAGGGCCGTAGCCGACGAAGGCGAGGGAGTACTTCTGCTCTGGCCGGTCGGTGGTGTGCAACAGCTTCATGCCCATGACCTCGGTGTAGAATTTCACTGAACGTTCCATGTTGCCCACGCGCAGCATCGTATGCAGTATTCTCACGGCAATTCCTCCTATCAAGACGTTGAACAAGGGGGCGGCGCCCCCTTGTCCCCCAAGGGGACTTTCCCCTCAAGGGGGATCGAGACCTTCGGGGCGTAAATCCCCCGGGTCAGAGGAAGCTCTGATCGGGTCACGGACCTGATCAGAGCTTCCCTATAAGATGGGCAGGCGATGGCTGCAGTCGCGCAGTTCCCTGCGCGCCGCCTCGTAATCGGGATAGAGTTGGCCGACCACGGCCCAGAAGCGCGCCGAGTGGTTCATTTCCCGCAGATGCGCCAGTTCGTGCGCGACCACATAATCGATGAGGCGCAGCGGCAAGTGTATCAGGCGCCAGTTGAGGCGCACATGCCCGTCCTCCCGGCACATGCCCCACTGCGTGCGGGCGTTGGACAGCGCCAGCACCGGCGTCGGCACGCCCAGGGTGGCGGCGTACAGCGCCAGGCGCTCGCCGAGCAGCGCGCGCGCCCGGTCCTTCAGCCAGGCTATGCCGCGCTTTCTCAACGCCGCCGGGTCGCCGCGGGGCGCGAGCCCGATGCCGAGTCGGCCGTCCTGCAGGCTGATGTCGCGCCGTCCGGGCAGGAGCTCGATTATCACCGGCCGTCCCAGCAGCGCGATCATCGTCCCATCGCTCCAGTTCACCACCGGCGGCTTGGGCGCGGCGCGCCAGTCGGACAGTTTTTGCAGCACCCAGCGCGCTTTTTCCCGGATAAAGGCCTCGACTTCGGCGATGGGCGTATGGCCCGGCGCGGCCACGCGCAGCCCGTCGTCGTCGATCACGATGCCGATGGAGCGCCGGCGGGCGCGGCGGAAGCGGTAGCCCACGATTTCGCTGCCGAGCTGGATGTAGCGCAGCGTGCCCGCCGGCACGGTTACAGGCGCGACGGCGAGCGGCAGTTCAAGCTGCATGTCCGCGCTCCGCACGCACCAGCATCTCGACCTGGCCTTCGATCCAGTCCTCGACCTTGTGCATAAGCTGCTCCGGCGTGTGACCGGCGCTGTCGATCGGTTCGCCGATCACGACCGTCACCGTGCCCGGGTATTTGAGGAAGGCGTGGCGCGGCCACAGCAGTCCCGCGTTGTGGGCGAC
>JADGRR010000142.1 GCA_017880745.1 Burkholderiales bacterium | reverse complement strand
TCCGCGCGATCCTGACCAAGGTCGCGCGCGAGCGGCCGGACGCGGTGTACATGGCCATGTTCTACGAGGACGGCGCGGCGTTCCTGCAGCAGCGTCTGCAGTTGGGCATGAAGACGCCGGTGTTCGCGACCTCATCCCTGTATTCGCCCAAGGTGATCGAACTCGCCGGGCCGGCGGCGAACGAGCTATTCCTGTCGAGCACGTTCATGAAGGAAGATTCTTCGCCCAACGTGCAGGCTTACGTCAGGGAATACACGGCGCGCTACAAATCCGACCCCGACCAGTTTTCGGCGCAGGCGTTCGATGCCACCAACATCATGCTCGACGCGATTGTGCGCGCCGGTGGCGCAGGCGCGACGCGGCAGAAAGTGCGCGACGCGCTCGCCGCGACCAAGAATTTCCCGGGGGTCACCGGAAATACCACCTTCGACCCGGTGACGCGCGAGCCGTCGAAAACGCTGGCGCGCATGCAGATTCGCAACGGCAAGTTCGTCGTAGTCCAGTAACGGCGCCAGCTCTCCGCCTCCCTGAAAGAGGAGGGCGGTGGCGAGGGGCGGCGAGTCCCCTATATTGTTCGATATTTTCTTCTTCCAGCAGCTGGTCAACGGCGTTGCCATCGGATTGGTGTATGCGCTGATGGCGATCGGCTTCACGCTGATCTTCGGCGTGCTGAACGTGGTCAACTTCGCCCATGGCGAGGTATACATGATCGGCGCGTACGCCGGGCTGCTGGCGATTACGGCGTTCGCGCCGCCGCTGTTCGTGGTGGTGCTGATTGCGCTGGCGGCGGGTGCGCTGACCGGCTTCGGGCTGGAGCGCATCGCGTTCCGGCCGTTCCGGCGCTTTCGCGACGAAGCATCGCTCAAATCGAAGGCGATGCGCGAGGCGACGCTGTTGTCCTCGCTCGCGATGTCTATCATCGCGCGCGAGGCGGTCGAGATTATCATGGGATCCAACATGCAGCCGATCCCGCAGCAGTACCTGTTGCTGCAGCCGGTCCAGATCGGGCCGCTCACCTTTGCCAGCGGGCAGTTCCTGATCTTCGGCGTGTCGGTGGTGTCGCTCGCGGCGCTGCAGTGGCTGCTCAACCGCACCCGCATCGGCCTGTCGATTCGGGCGGTCGCGAACAACCCGGTCGGCGCCATGTATGTCGGCATCGATACCAACCGTACCATCGTCGCCACCTTCATCATCGGCTCGATGCTGGGCGCCGTTGCCGGCATCCTGGTCGGACTCTACCAAGGCACGATTTTTCCGGGGATGGGGTTTACGCCCGGGATCAAGGCCTTCGTCGCCATGGTCATGGGCGGGCTCAACTCGATCGTAGGCGCAGTGGCGTGCGCGTTGATCCTCGGTGTGTCGGAGGCGCTGGCCACCAATTTCATTGCCCAGGGTTGGGCCGACCTGATCGCCTATAGTTTCCTGGTGATCACGCTGGTGTTCTTCCCCACCGGCCTGTTTGGAGCCGCGCGTGAACGGATCTAGCTTCGATGGGAACAAGGGGGCTAGGCCCCCTTGTTAATCCCCCAAGTCAGAGGACGCTCACATTGAGTGGCGAACTCAGTAAGAGCTTCCCAAGATTGGCGCCGCTCCTGGCGCTGGGGGCGCTGTTCGTCGTGGCGCCGCTGGTGTTATACGCCTCCGGCTCGGGCTACGCGTTTCGCGTTGCGACCACGATCGGCGTGTTCGCCATCCTCACCGTTTCGGCCAATTTCATCACCGGCACCACCGGCCTGCTCTCGCTCGGCCATGCGGCGTTCTACGGTGTCGGCGCCTATACCGCGGCGCTCTCCGCCACCGGTTTCGGCTGGCCGTTCTGGGTGACCCTGCCGTTCGCGGGACTCGTAACCGCCCTGATCGGCATCCTGCTGGCCCTGCCGACCATGCGTCTGGTGAGCATCCACTTTGCCGTGGCAACGCTGGGATTAGGCGAGATCATCCATGTCACGCTGCTCAACTGGGTGGATTTCACGCGCGGCCCGATGGGCATCCCGGCAATTCCGGGCATCGCCATTCCAGGGCTGTTCAAAGCGTCGGATGTGAGCAACTATTTCGCCGTCGCAGTCATCGCCGCGATCACCGTGTTCGTGATCCACCGCCTCACGCATTCGTACTATGGCAATGCGCTGCGCGCGTTGCGCGAGGACGACCAGTGCGCGGAGACCATGGGGCTCGATATCGTCCGGCTGAAGATCGAGGTGTTCGCCGTTTCCTGTTTTTTCGCCGGCGTCGCGGGCGCGCTATGGTCGCATACCACGGGCTATATTTCGCCCAACGATTTCCGTTTCAACGAATCGATCCTGATCCTGGCGATGATCGTCGTCGGCGGGCTGGGCAGCATACCCGGCGCCATCGTCGGAGCGACGCTGCTGCTCGCGCTGCCCGAAGTGCTGCGCCCGATCGGCGACTACCGCATGATCGTGGTCGGCAGTGTGATGTTCCTGTCGATCCTGTTCCTGCCGCGAGGCATTTTCGGCGAGGTGTCGGCGCTCGATCTCATGCGCCGCCAGTTCGGCGCGGCGTGGCGGCGCGACGGCCGCGTAGGCTGGCGATGAGCGCGCTGCTTGAAATCGACGCTGTCACCCGGCGCTTCGGCGGCCTGACCGCGGTCGACGGTTTTTCCGGCGTCGTTCGCCGCGGCGAGCGCGTCGGGCTGATCGGCCCCAACGGCGCCGGCAAGACCACGCTGTTCAACCTGATCTCGGGCTTTACCCCGGTGTCCTCAGGCGAAATCCGCTTCGACGCGCGGGTGATGGCGGGTATGAAATCGTTCCAGATTGCGCGACTGGGCGTAGGACGCACCTTTCAGAACCTGCGCATCTTTCCCAACATGACGGTATTCGACAACGTTTCGGTCGGCGCGATCGGCGCCGCCGGGCATTCAGTGTGGAAGGCGCTCGCGCGCAATCGCAGCGCGGCCGAAACCGTGAGCGCAGGCACCTGGGCGGCGCTGGAGCGCACCGGGCTGACCGATCTCGCGGGACAACTCGCCGCCAATCTCTCCTATGGCCGGCGCAAATATCTCGAAATCGCGCGCGCGTTGGCGCTGGAACCCGAACTGCTGATTCTGGATGAGCCGGCGGCCGGCTTGAACGACACCGAGACTGCCGAACTTGCCGGCTTCGTCGAGGGTTTGAACGCAGACGGCACCACCGTGCTGCTGGTCGAGCATGACATGGGCTTTGTGATGAGCCTGTGCCAGCGCGTGATGGTGATGGCTTCGGGCCGCAAGATCGCAGACGGCACGCCGGCAGAAATCGGGCGCGATGCGCAAGTGCTGGAAGCCTATCTCGGCACGGAGGAGGGCACATGAACGTCCTCGAGGTCGAGTCGCTGGTGGTGCGCATGGGGCAGCAGACCATACTCTCCGGAGTCTCGCTCGCAGTGCCGCAGGGCGGAATCGTATCCGTGCTCGGCAGCAACGGCGTAGGCAAGACCACCTTGATGCGCGCGATCTCGGGCATCTACCGTGCGGCTTCCGGCAGCGTGCGCTTTCTTGGCGACGACATCGTGCGCTGGCCGCCGCACCGGATCGTCGCCGCCGGCCTGGCGCAGGCGCCGGAAGGGCGGCAGATCTTCTCCAACATGACGGTGGGCGAGAACTTGCGCCTGGGCGCCGGGCCGCGTTCGCTCGCCGCGGCAGCCGGCGATCTCGCGCGCGTGTTCGGACTGTTTCCCGTGTTGCAGGACCGGCTGGCGCAGAAGGCAGGCTCGCTCTCCGGCGGTGAGCAGCAGATGCTGTGCGTGGCGCGTGCCCTGATGGCGCAACCCAGACTCTTGCTGATGGACGAACCTTCGCTCGGCCTCGCGCCGAAGCTGGTGCGCCAGATTTTCGATCTGATCGCCACTATCCGCGCCGCCGGCACCGCAATCCTGCTGGTGGAGCAGAACGCCAGGGCAGCATTGCGCGTGGCCGACACCGCCCACGTGATGGAATCGGGCCGCATCGTGCTCTCCGGCCCGGCCAAAGAACTCGCCACCGACGAGCGCATCCGCTCCGCCTATCTGGGCGGGCACATTCATCGAAGCGAAGCATGACCGAGGAGCCCGTGGCATCCGATCGGCCGGCCTCGCTCTGGGCCGCCACAGCGCCGCCTGCGCCGGCAACCGTCTCGCTGCCGCCCGGCGAGTACCGCGCCGACGTGCTGGTGGTCGGCGCCGGCTTCACCGGCCTCTCGGCTGCGCTCGCCGCCGCCGAGCGCGGCGCGGATGTCGTATTGCTGGAAGCTGCCGAGATCGGCTCGGGCGGCTCCGGACTCAACAACGGGCAGGTCATACCGGATCTGTCGCGCGCCGACCCGGACGAGATCGTCGCCGCTCGCGGCGCGGACAAGGGCGAGGCGCTCATCGCACTGATCCGCGACTCGGCACAGACTACGTTCGACCTGATCCGCCGCCACGGCATCGCCTGCGACGCGGTGCAAAACGGCTGGCTGCAACCCGCGCACACGCCGGGCCGTGTGACGCGCATCTCCAGGCCGCGCTTCGAGCAGTGGCGCCGCCGCGGCGCGCCGGTGGAGCTGCTCGACGCGGGGCAGGTGGCGGCGCTGACCGGGTCGAGCTATTGGCATGGCGGTTTGCGCAACGCGAGCGGAGGTCACGTCGATCCGCTGGCGCTCGCGCGCGGCCTCGCCCGGGCGGCCGCGCGCGCGGGAGTGCGCCTGTACACGCGTTCGCCCGCGATCGGCATGGAGCGAGCCGGTGAGACGTGGCGGGTGCGTACCGATGCGGCGACAGTCCTGGCAAAGCGCGTGGTGATCGCGACCAATGCCTACGGCACGAATCGCGTCTGGCCCGGATTGGACCGCAGCTGGGTGCCGAGGCGCTCCTACCAGATGGCCACTGCACCGCTGCCCGAGGCCGTTCGCCGCAGTATCCTGCCGACCGACGCGGCCATGTCCGATACTCACGGCGACCTTTATTTCTGCCGCTTCGACCGGCGCGGGCGCCTGGTCACCGGCGGGGCGCTGATTTTCGACTACGATTTCGAGCCCCGGCTGAAGCGCCGCATCGGCGACCGCCTCGCGCTGCTGTTCCCGCAGATCGGCAGGCCCGAGTTCGACTACGTCTGGCACGGCCAGTTGAGCATGACCGCGGACAAGTTGCCGCACATGCATGCGCTCGCCGAGGGCGTGATCACCTGGGTCGGCTGCAACGGCCGCGGGGTGGCGCTAGGCATCGCGCTTGGCGCCGTGCTTGCCGACGCCGCGCTCGGCATCGCGCCCGCAGATCTGCCGCTGCCGTTCACCACCCTCGGACGCGTTCCTGCGCACGCGCTTGCAGCGCGCATCGCGCCGTGGATGATGGCGCTGTTTCGCTGGCGCGACGCGCAGCCGTAGCCGCTGGAGGCGTGACATGAGCGAGCATCGCACCTCTCGAATTATTGCGCACTACAACCTGATCGAACCGAAGAAACCCAGGACCATCCGTGCGCTTTCCGTCCCCAAGCCGTCCTGCTCCATGCGCGGGGGAGAGGACAAGATCGCTGTGCCGGAAACGCGCTATGCGACCCTTGCAGCGTTGCTCGCCGCCGTGCGCGATTGCCGAGCCTGCGAGGCGCATCTGCCGCTCGGACCGCGCCCGGTGTTGCGTGCGGCTGAAACGGCCCGTATCCTCATCGTGGGGCAGGCGCCCGGTGCGCGCGTGCACGCGACCGGCATTCCGTGGGATGACCTGAGCGGGGAACGTCTGCGCACGTGGATGGGCGTGGACCAGGAGATGTGCTATGATGAATCGCGCGTCGCAATCATTCCCATGGGCTATTGTTATCCCGGCCGGGGAAGCGGCGGTGATAAGCCGCCGCGCCGTGAATGCGCGGCGCTCTGGCTCGACCAGTTGCTGGCCCGGCTGCCGCGGATTGAATTGACTCTGCTCATCGGGCAGTATGCGCAGCGCCACTTTCTGGGCAGCCGGAGAAAGCCGTCGCTGGCCGAAACGGCCAAGGCCTGGCGGGAATACGCTCCGCAATACGTCCCGCTGCCCCACCCGTCGCCGCGCAACCAGCCGTGGTTCAAGCAACATCCCTGGTTTGAGCAGCAGCTTTTGCCGATGTTGCGCGCCCGAATCAAAGCCTTGTCCGCGCGCTGAGCCGGAGTTTGCACAAACAATGGTGACGCAGGACGCTCAGCCGGTCGTATTGACCGTTGGTCATTCGACGCGACCTCTCGCCGAGTTTGTCGCGTTGCTTGCGGCCCACTCCGTGACCCGGCTCATCGACGTGCGCACCGTGCCGCGCTCCCGCCACAACCCGCAGTTCAACCGCGACACTTTACCGGCTGCGCTTGAGTTCGCCGGCATCGGCTATGCGCACGTCGCGGGCCTGGGAGGCTTCCGCCGCGCAGGTCCGGAATCCCCGAATCTGGGCTGGCGCAACGCATCATTCCGCGGTTACGCCGACTACATGCAGACCGCAGAATTTGCGCAGAACCTGGCGTCGCTGATGAAACTGGCAAAGGAGGAGCGAGTGGCGCTTATGTGCGCCGAGGCCGTGCCGTGGCGCTGTCATCGCTCGTTGATTGCCGATGCTCTGGTGGTACACGGTGTTCGCGTCGAGGAAATCATTGACCAGACCCGATGCCGGATACACGCGCTGACTCCTTTTGCGAAGGTGAGCGGTACGGCAATCACGTATCCGCCTTCGGCTGCAACGGAGCCTGGCCATGCCGATAAGCGCAAATAGAAGGAGCAAATATGCCGAATGAAATCGCCGCGGGGGTTGCCCACTGTCATCGGCATGCGGGGTGAGAGTTGTCGTCCGAAAGTGTGCACACTAGGCGCTTGATGTCATGACCGAAACGCACTATTCTTCGCTGCGCCGCACGTGCTGCCTTCCCTGACACCTACGCATTGGCTGTCGCTGCATGGGCTGTTTACGGTCACCGGCCTGCTGGTGTATGTGGTGGTCTCGCACGTGCTGCAGCAACGCCGGCAGCCATCCGCCGCAATCGGCTGGGTATTCTTCATGTTCCTGTTGCCCTACG
>JADGRR010000141.1 GCA_017880745.1 Burkholderiales bacterium | reverse complement strand
TTTGCTGAAGAAGAACTGGCCCACGATGATGTAGAACAGCGCCGAGATCGACAGCAGGAACACGGCCAGCGTGACTCCCCAGAATTCGAGGTAGGTGTTGCGGAAGAACACCAGCAGCAGCGAGAATGCGATCACGGCGAAGACGCCGAGAATGAACGTCGGCAGCGCGAGCGCAATCGACGGCCCCACCCGCTGCTTCAGCTCGTAGCCGATGTCGCGCCCGCTGTCGGACGCGCCGAAGTCGAGCGCGAACATTTGCGCCGAACGCTCGAAGAAGATCGTGTGCGTCAGCTTTCCCGCCCCGCTTTCCCGGCCGTTCCAGAACAAGGGCTTGTTGTACCCGCGCTCGACTTTCCACTTCTCGATCGCGTCCTGGGTGACACGCTTGCCGCCGATGTTCATGCGCGCCATGTCGTCGGGCGTGTTCACCGTGAAAAACAGCAGGAAGGTGAAGATGTTGACACCGATCAGGATCAGCACGCCGTAGCCGATTCGGCGGATGATGTAATTGATCACGCTGCGGCGCCTTCGCGCGCCAGCGTGCGCGCGGCGGTCTCGCGCTCGCGCCTGCGCCAGGTGAACCACGCCGGCACGATGGCGGCGAAGAGTACGAGCGCGAGCAGCGGGATCGGCCACCAGACCGGCCGGTTCCATTCGGCGAGCTTGTGCGCGCGCAGCGCCGGATCGAGCCGCAGGTAGCCGATGTGGTTGCGGATGATCTGCGTGGGCTTGCCGTTGCTTACCCACTGGTGATAGGCGGCGGCCGAAGTCGGAAAGTAGCCAAAGCTCCATACGGCGTCGGTCTGTACGATCTCGATCATGCGGTCGATCAGCTTCTGCTTTTCCGGGCCGTCTTCGAGAAATTTCATCCGCTCGTACAGTTTGTCGAACTCGGGATTCTGATAGTTCGTGTTGTTCTCGCCGTTGCCGCCTGTCTTCGCCTTCGAGTTCGGCCCGTAGAGCATGAACAGGAAGTTTTCCGCGTCCGGGTAATCGGCGAGCCAGCCCCAGAAGAAGATCTGCACCGAGCCCTTGCTCATCTTATCCTGAAACCGGTTGTAATCGGTCGCGCGCACCTCGAGTTGGACGCCGATCTTGGCGAACTGCTTCGTGTACCAGTCGAGCAGCGCCTTGGTGCCGGGTGTCGCCGCGGACTGATAATCGAAGTTCAGCACCAGAGGTTTGCCCGTCCTCTCGTCGCGACCGTCGGCGTAGCCCGCCTCGGCCAGCAGCTGCTTCGCCTCGCCGATCGGCCGGCGCACCGGCTTGCCGTCCGCGCCCTTGCGGTAAACCACGGGATTGAAGGCCGAGGGTCCGTCTTCGCGATAGCCGAACAGCGAGGGCGGCAACGGTCCCTGCGCGGCCACGCCCTGCCCGCGCTCGAAGATCGCGATATGCTCTTCCCAATCGATGGCGATCGATAGCGCCTGTCGCAGCTTGCGGTTGCGCTCGCTTTGCGCGGGCGTATCGCCATTACCCACCACCGGGTCGAGCCAATTGAAGCCGATGTACCAGTTGTTGGCCTCGATCGTAGTGGGCAGTTTGACCCCCTTTTCCGTGTATTCCTTCTCCTTCTTCTTGTCGTCGCCCATCGCCACGATGATGCCCGTGCCGTAATCCAGCCGTTCGATCGCTGGAGAGTCGTAGTAGCCCTGCAGGAATTTCGCCTGCAGCGGCACGCCCTCCTTCTCGATGTCGAATACCACCTTGTCGATGAACGGGATCATCTTGCCGCAATCATCAAGATAGCCCTTTTCCCGGTCGCCGGGCTCGCCGTCGCATGGGTACGGTTCGCCGCGGAAATTCGGGTTGCGCTCGAGCACGTGCCGCCGGTTCTCGACGTATTCGGTCAGCATGAACGGCCCGGTGCCGACCGGCCAGTAGTTGAGCGTGAGGTTGTTCTGCGCCATGCCGGGCTGCGCGTAAAATTTCTCGGCTTCCCACGGAATCGGGGCGAAGAAAGTCATCGTCAGCCAATACTTGAACTGCGGGTACTTGCCCTTTACGCGAATGCGCAGTGTGTGCTGGTCGAGCGCTTCGGCGCCGGCGAAGGAATACTGGCGGAAATCGAGAAAGGGCAGGTCGCGGTCGGTCGGCGCCAGGCCGCGGCGCAGCGCCTTGTCGGCTTCGATGATCCTGGAGCCGTACTCTTTCAGCCCGACGATGTAGTCGGACATCGTCGAAAACGACGGTGACTTCACGCGCGGCGTGGCAAGACGCCGGATCGAGTAAACATAGTCGTCAGCGGTCAGCTCGCGCGTGCCAGTCTCCTTGAAGTCGGCGATCCTGTGCTTGTCGGCGACGTCCTCGCGCTTCATGGCGTGATAAAGGTAATTGCCCCGGCCATCCCTGGCGAAGGCCGGATGCGGCGCGTACTTGATGCCCGGCTTGATCTTGATGACGAACTGCGTTTCTGCGACCTGCTCGCCCGGCGCATCCCCGGCCAGTTCCTTGCCGTCCCGGTCGAGATAGAGGGGGCGCGCGATTTCTTCCGCGGCGCGTCCCACGAGCTGGTACGGGCGCTTCAGGTAGTGGTATCCGTACAGCGGCTCATACACCTGGTAGGTGAACGGGGTTTCGTCGCTGGAGTAGGAACTGGTCGGGTCCAGGTATCTTGGGGACCGTTCGCGGAACGGCACGAACATCGTGTTCGTCTTCTCTGAGCCGAGCGGATGCGGATTGTTCGACACTTCGCTGCACCCGGTCAGCGCAATGCCGGCTGCCAGCGCCGCGGGGAAGGCCAGCGCAACCACCACCACGCGGCACATACCAGCGGCATTGCCAGCAGAGTTCATACGAGCGTCTCCTATCTGCGCGGCCCGCGTTCGCGACGACGCGCCCGGCATTCATACCGGTGATCCTCGGGCGAATTCCCGGTGCGCAAGGCAAGCCGCGCAGGCTGCGATTGTATCTGACATGTGCACAAGACCAGGAACTCGCGAGCCGTTCTGGCGCCATGCGCTCGAAACCGGTCCGGATCCGTTCATCGAGGTCGGCGCACGCGGCGCTCTGGGGAACGCCGAGCTGGCGTTGGGGCGCCACGCGGTGCGGCAAGCAGTTCGCCGCCAATCATTCCATCTAGGGCATATACTAACATGTACCCCCGTTCGGCAGATGAGATCCGAGTTCATGGACGATATGGTCATCCGCGCTATGACAAAATGGCCGAACGTGCCTGTGGTGTACGGTTGGCTGGCCCTGGACCGCCGCGGACAGTGGTCAATCAAAGGCACGGCGCCTGCAGCCTCGACCGCGGCCGCCGCTCAGTTCGAGCCCATCACCAATCCGAAGCTGATCGAATTCATCGGCCGCAACTATGCCCATGACGCGCAGGGGCGCTGGTACTTCCAGAACGGACCGCAGCGGGTCTACGTTACGCTGGATTACACGCCGCTCGTCTACCGCATCACCGGCGCGCATCCCCTGTCGTTCGAAACGCATACCGGCGCGCCTTGTGCGAGCCTGAAGTCGGCGTGGATGGACGAGGCGGGCAATCTGCTCTTCGTTACGGAGCATGGGCCCGGGGTCCTGCTCGACCGCGACCTGCCGCGAGGGCTGGAAGCGCTGTCCTACGCGGACGGCCATGCGCTTGAAGAGGAACGCCTGCTCGCTCTGATCGAAGAGGGGGATGACGCGGCAGGGGTGTATTTCAACACCGGCGCCGCCAGCCTGCCGCTGGCGTTGATCAGGTCGGAGGAGGTGCCCCGGCGCCTGGGCTATATACGCGAGCCGCGGCCGCCGGCGGGCCCGCCTGACAGTTGAACCTTTAACCTGAGACCAGCACCACTTTGCCCTTGACCTTGCGCTCCATCACATCCTTCAACGCGCGCGCTGCCTGGGCTAGCGGGTAGGCGGCGCTGACCAGGGGTTTCAGCTTGCCGCCGGCGATCCAGCCGAGCAGCTCGCGCACGTTGGCCTCGTTCTTCTGCGGCTCCTTGCGCGTGAAATTGCCCCAGAACACGCCGACGATGGAGAAGCCCTTCAGCAGCGGCAGGTTGAGCGGAATTTTCGGTATTTCGCCGCCGGCGAAACCGATCACGAGGTAGCGTCCGCCCCAGGCCATTTCGCGCATCGCCGGCTCGGCGAACTTGTCGCCCACCGGATCGTAGACCACGTCCACGCCCTTGCCCTCGGTGATGCGCTTGACCGCCTCGCGCAGATCCTCGCTTGCATAGTTGATGGTGGCATCCGCGCCGAGCTGTTTGCACGCCTCGAGTTTGTCGTCGCTGGAGGCGGCGGCGATGACGCGCGCGCCCAGGAGCTTGCCCAGTTCGACCGCTGCGCTGCCGACGCCGCCTGCGGCACCGAGCACCAGCAGCGTTTCGCCCGCCTTCAACTGGGCGCGGTCCTTGAGCGCGTGGTAGGAAGTGCCATAGGTCATCATGAACGAGGCGCCCACTTTGAAGTCGACGCCGGGCGGCAGCGGGATGCAGGCGCGCGCGTCCACCGCTACCTCCTCGGCGAATCCGCCGTAGCCGGCATACGCGATCACCGCATCGCCAGGCTTGGGGTGCGTCACCCCCGCGCCGACTGCTTTCACCACGCCCGCGAGCTCGGTGCCGGGCGAGAAGGGCAGCGGCGGCTTCATCTGGTACTTGCCCTGGATGATCAGCGCATCGGGGAAATTGACGCCGGCTGCCTTCATGCTGACCACCACCTGGCCCGGTGCGGGCACCAGGGAAGGGATATCCTCGACGACGAGCGTATCGGGCAAACCGTGTTGCTTGCAAAGCACTGCTTTCATGGGGACGCTCTCCTGACGCGGTGTGATTGGGGGTGAATGATACCTGCGTAGCTGTCGCGGGCTCAACTATAGGGCTGGCATCGCCCGATTCTATCGTCTGCGACCAGGCAAAAAAAAGCCGGCCTGAGCCGGCTTTTGCGCTGCAACGAGCTTCCTCAGTACGAGAAAGCGCGCCTGCCCGAGTCGCGGCTGTTTCTGCCGCCGGCACGTGCGGCAGGCTGGCGCGGCGCATTCTGGCCGCGGTTGCCCGCGGCCTTGTGCGGTGCATTCGAAGGACGGCGCTGCGACGATGCGCCGCGCTTGCCCTGCACGATCGGTTCGGCGCGGATGCGCGGGTCGACCTCGAATCCGGGCACGATTTCCTTCTTGATCTCGCGCTTGATCAGGCGCTCGATGTCGCGCAGCAGGCCGAGTTCGTCCACGCATACCAGCGAAACGGCTTCGCCGGTCGAGCCCGCGCGGCCGGTGCGGCCGATGCGGTGCACATAGTCGTTGGCCACGTGCGGCAGTTCGAAATTGACCACGTGCGGCAGTTCGTCGATGTCGAGGCCGCGCGCGGCGATGTCGGTCGCGACCAGCACCTTGATCTTGCCGGCCTTGAACTCGGCCAGCGCGCGCGTGCGCGCGGGCTGGCTCTTGTTGCCGTGGATCGCGTCGGCGCGGATGCCGGATTTGACCAGTTTTTCGGCGAGATTGTTGGCGCCATGCTTGGTGCGCGTGAACACCAGCACCTGTTTCCAGTCGCCGCTGGTTATCAGGTGCGCAAGCAGGTCCTTCTTCTTCTCGCGGTCCACCGGGCACACGCGCTGCGAAATCAGTTCGGCGGTGGCGTTGCGGCGTGCGACCTCGACCAGGAGCGGGTCGTGCATGAAGCCATCGGCGAGTTTCTTGATCTCGTCGGAGAACGTCGCCGAGAACAGCAGGTTCTGCCGCTGCTTCGGCAAATGCGCGAGGATCTTGCGGATGTCGGGAATGAAACCCATGTCGAGCATGCGGTCGGCTTCGTCGAGCACCAGCACCTGCACCTTGGACAGATCCACGGTGCGCTGCGACAGGTGGTCGAGCAACCGGCCCGGCGTCGCCACCAGGATGTCGATGCCGCGCTTCAGCGCCTGCACCTGCGGGTGAAAGCCGACGCCGCCATACACCGACAGCGACCTGATCTTGGGCAGATGCTTGCCGTAGGTGAATACGCTTGCCTGCACCTGGGCCGCGAGCTCGCGCGTCGGCACCAGGATCAGCGCCCGCACCGGCGTGCGGCCTTGCGGCCCGCCCGCTTGCTCGGCGAGTTTTTGCAGAATGGGCAGGGTGAAGCCTGCGGTCTTGCCGGTGCCGGTCTGGGCGCCGCCCATGAGGTCACGGCCGGCGAGCACAGCGGGAATCGCCTGTGCCTGAATCGGGGTAGGTTCGGTATAGCCTTGCTCGCCGACGGCAAGCAAAAGCTCGGCGCGCAGGCCGAGTGCGGAAAAAGACATGTATTGCTCCTGGTATCGGCCTGTCGACGATTGGTTACGCGATGCCAGTCCAGGCAGATGATTTTTGGTTAAATCGGGGAACTAAAAGAGAACCGCGAGAGCAGCGGACAGACTGGGATTGAACGATGCGGGGCGGATTATACAGAATGCGCGGCATCTGCGGGGATTTATTTTCCCCCCGGTTTTTCCTGCTCCGCCCAGCGCGCGAGCGATTTGACGATCCGCTCCGCCGGGAAATTCATCTGGACCAGTGCGGTGCCGCGGTCGAACACCTCGCCGTAGCGGGCGACCAAACCGTCCTTCAGCCGGACATGCGAAATCCCGGAGAAAAACACCCGTACGCCCTCGCTGCCCGGAATCTTGGAGGTGTAGGAAAAACGGTAGCGCGCGTAACCCGTGCTGCCGTCGCTCAATGCATCCGACAGCGTCCAGGCGAAGTCGCGGGCGTTGGCGTGGAAATGGTTTTCGACCATGTCGCGAATCGCCTCGCGGCCGCGGAACTCGCCGTAGAAGCCGTCATGATAGGTCCCATCCGGGGCAAAACACGCTGCGGCAGCAGCACCGTCGCCACGACAGATCGCCTGCGTTATGCGCTCGATCAACGCGCGGAACTCGCTCGACGGGTCGCCCATGTCTTGATCTCCTCCTCAAACAGTCGAGACGCGCGCCGGTGGTCTCGCTGGTGCGAGTGTCTCATGACGGAGGTCGCGGAGCCATGTCCCCTCACTGGTGCGTCGCGAAGCGCGCCTGAAGAAAATCATATGCGACCCACAGGGGTGATTGCCTGCCGGCCGGGAATCCACCGCAGGACGGCGTAGCGTCGCGTCA
>JADGRR010000140.1 GCA_017880745.1 Burkholderiales bacterium | reverse complement strand
CCTGGGTCAGTTCTCGCCCGATGAGCGTATCCGCTTGCTGACAAAGTGGCGGCAACTGCTGCGTCCGGGTGGCACCGTGATCACGGTGACCAGAGTGCGCGCTACCCCCGATCCCGCGCAGATCGGGTTTTCACCTGAACAGGCACAAGCGTTGTGCGCCACTGTAGTGCGCAAGGTCGCGTCGATCCAAGCTTTGCTGCACGAGGATCCAGCCGAAATGGCACACGCGGCAGACATCTACGTGAACAAGCAGCGGACCTGGCCGGTGCGCTCGCGCGAAGAAATACGGCAGTTGTTCGAAGGTGCCGGCTTTCGGTTGGACGAACTGTCCGACGCGTCCCAGACCGTCCCCAACCAGCAGGAACCAAAGGGGTCAGCGTTCCCCGGAAGCGGCGAACAAGCGCGGATTATCGCGACACGCCTGTGACGCCCGCAGGAAACTCGCATACGAAGCCCTCGTACTTGCCACCGGCGCTGCGCGCGATCTCATCACGGTAGGCAAACCGCACGCGAAAACCAGGCGGCAGGCGCGACAGGATCAGAGCGCGCAGGCCGTCCTCCTGCTCCGCCGATAGGGGAGCCGATGTTACCAGCCGCGCCTCGATCAAATCGTATGTCATTTGCGCCAATTGGCATTGCTGAACCGGGGCGATTTGCATGAAGGAGCGGGCTCCGAAAGCCGGCCAATAACGCTCACCCGCAGCCGTCACCAGCATATTGCGCACCCTGCCCCCGATCCGGCGCAGCACTGGCAGCCCCCTGCCGCAGGGACAGGGTTCGCCAGGTTCGGCGTAGTCGCCCAACTCATAGCGAATGAGCGGCATGGCGAAACTGTGCAGGGCCGTGACCACGACACGCCCGAGTTGCCCGGGTGCGCACGGCTGGTCCTGCTCGTCGAGGATTTCGACCAGGACGCCTTCCTCCATGGTGTGATAGTGCTCGTGCAGCGGACACTGCAGCGCGATGTAACCGATTTCTTCCGCAGAGTAGGTGTCGGTCACCGGTACCCCCCAGGCCTGACGGCAAAGCTCGCGCACTTCGGGCGTCAGCACTTCGCCCAAAGTCCGAACCTCGCGCAGTTGCGCGAGACGGTTTTCGCCTGCAAGTACGAGTTTCGCCAGCTCCGCGGCTATCGACGGATAGGTCATCAGATACTCGGGTTGCTGCCGCTCCAGCCAGCGAAGCTGGGTCTGCACGCTGTCGCGCACGCCGAGAACGACCGAAGGGCCGTCGGCAACCAAGCCGTTGGTTGCCTGCCCCCAGTGTTCGAATTCACCCTCGGTTATCCCGTGGCGTATGGTCGCAAGCTTGCCGCGCAGATTGCGGCGATGCCAAGCATGGTCACGCAAGGTGAACGCGTTCCAAAACAAGCCCGATAGCTGCGTCTTGAGAATGCGCACAGGAGTGCCGGTCGAGCCGGAACTTTGCGATTCCTTTACGCCGCCGTGACCAGGGGGAACATTGCCGCTTTTCAGATTCTCGAACTGTTCCTGCAACTCGCGCCGCGTGAGCAGCGGCAAGGCGGCGAAGCGCTCGAGCGTGAGCGGCAGCGCCGTATCCAAGCCAGCGCCCCAGCGCTCACGATAATAGGGAACCGTGGCCAGCGCGTGCTGCAGCAGGAGTTCCAGCTGCTGCAATTGCCGCTCCCGCAGCTGCTGCAAAGGCAGCCACTGCGATCTCTCGAACTGGAACAGAAGCGCCAGCACAGCGGCCCCGCCCGGAGCAGGCAATGCCGGCCATGCGGCGCCCGGGACAACGCTTTGAATTTGCCAGAAAGGCAACTCTTCAAATTGTTTCACTAACTATCCGCTATTTCTTATTCGTATTTGATCTAGCTCAAGGGGCCCATTGTTATTCGCGTGGAGCATACGCCAAGCGCAATGCCTCGATCTGAGGCTGGCGATATCCGCGACAGCGCGATGCGCACGGCACGCGAACAGGATGTGGTGCCAGGGACCGGAATCGAACCGGCATGCCGTGATTAGCGGCGGCGGGTTTTAAGCCCGCTGTGTATACCAATTTCACCACCCTGGCAGACAAACGCATGATACTGGAGGACTGCGTCCTGTTGGAAGCAGCGGCGATTTACTCGATGAACGAAAAGTATGCTAAATTCAACTGTAAATAAAATAACAGAGGCCACCAAAAAATGAGATCAGAGCTCATTTCCACGCAAATCGGTGCATCCATTCCGGTTGCCAATTGCGTTGCCCAATGCGAGCCCATTGTCGCCGCTAAGAAAACAAGAGTCTTCTCAACCCGTTCGAGACCAAGCTTGGGGAGTAAGAAATTCATGGCGAATATATTTTCAGTCAAACGGTTGCTGCTGGCTTTCGGTTTCTGTTTGTGGGTGACGGGGAATGGCGCGCTTGCCGCGGACCTCGATCTGGAAAAAGCGGACGCTCTGATGAAACAGGGCAAAGCCGCCGAGGCCTACTCCCTGCTCGAACCACTCGAGTTCGAGCAATCCGGCAACATCAAGTTCGACTATCTCTTGGGCATAGCCGCCCTCGACAGCGGCAAGCCGGACAAAGCCACGCTCGCGTTCGAGCGCGTCCTGGCAGTCGATCCCAATTTTGCCGGCGCGAGGATAGACATGGGGCGCGCCTACTTTCAGTTGGGCGACTTTACCCGCGCCAAAACCGAATTCGAAACCGTGCTGACGCAGAACCCTCCGCCGGCCGCCAGGGCAACCATCGACAACTACCTGGCCGCGATCGAGAAACAGGAAAGCGCGAAGAAAACCAAGGCTACGGGCTATATCGAAGCCAGCGTCGGCCACGATAGCAATGTCAATTACGCCACCAGCCAGTCGCAGATTGCGGTGCCGGCTTTGGGCAACTTGATTTTCACCTTGAATGCGACCGGCGTTAAGGCTCCCGACGATTATCTGGGATTCGCGTTCGGCGGTGAAATCAACCACCAGGCCACTTCGACGTTTGGCCTTTATGCCGGCGCTGACGTCCACACTCGCAGCAACAACACCCAGGACCGCTTTGATTACACCAGCTTCGACGCTCGGGCGGGCGTCGCCTTGGGCGAAGGCGCAAACGTGGTGCGCCTGGGCGTTCTGGGCGGCAGATATGACTTGGACGGCAAGACCAACCGCGACACCAGCGGTGTCAACGCCGAATGGCGTCATCTGATCAACCCCGCCAATCAGGTGAGCGCGTTTGCACAGCTCGCGCGTTTCCGCTTCGAACCCACGATCAGCGTCAATGACTTCGACCAATCCACGTACGGCGTCAACTGGCTGGGCGTCGTCAACGACGGCAAGGGCCTGGTTTCAGCCAGCCTGTTTACCGGGGACGAACGCGCGCCCGAACGCGCCGACGGCGGCAAGCGCTTTAATGGCTTGCGGCTCGGCGGGCAGGTGCAGCTCAATGAAAAAACCGAGTTGTTTGCCGGGCTCGGCGCGCAGTTGAGCAAGTACCAGCTGGCCAATGCCGCATTCAGTTCGCCCACCGAGTCGGTGACCCGCGACGACAAGCAGTACGACGCCAATCTCGGCATCAACTGGCACTACGACAAAGTGTGGACCTTGCGGCCGCAGATCTCGTACATACGCAACAACTCCAATATCGTGATTTACCAGTTCGACCGCACCGACGTCTCAATCACGATTCGTCGCGACTTCAAATAATCCTTGCAGGGAGTGAACGCCATGCCGTGTTCCTGGAAAAATCCGCTAAAGGCACTTCCCGTTCTGCTGCTGTTCGCCGCGTATGCCGGCGCTGCCCTCGGCGCGGCCGGCAATGTGCAGTTCGTAATCGGCGATGTAAAGCTCATCACCCGGGCCGGCGAGACGCGGGCCTTGCAAAAGGGCGCGGAAATCAATGAAGGCGACCGGGTAGTCACGGCGGCTGGCGCCTCGGCTCAAATCAAAATGGTGGATGGCGGATTCATTGCGGTTCGTCCCAACACCGATATGGGATTCGACACCTATCGTTACAGCGGCAAGGAAGACGGCAGCGAGAACGCAGTCGTTTCGCTGTTGCAGGGCGGTTTCCGCACCATCACCGGCGTCATCGGCCGCACCAACAAGCAGAATTACCTGATAAAAACCGAAACCGCCACGATCGGCATCCGCGGCACCGACCATGAACCCATGGTAATCCTTGCGCCCCGGCCGGGACAGGTCGCCATTGCCGAAGCCGGCACCTACGACAAGGTCAACGTCGGGATCGCCTATATCCGCTCCGATGCGGGCAGCATCGACATTCACCGCAACCAGGTGGGATTCGCGCCCGTGTCCAGGGCGGCGCCCGTGATCTTGCCGAGAATACCGCCTTTCTACAAGCCCACACCCGCGCCGGGACCGCAGAAGGCCTCGGCACCCGGGGAGAAAGCGGCGGAGCCAACCGCGCAGACGCGGGACACGGCGGTTGTCGATCCGACGAGCACTGTCAGCGCAGCGCCGGCAGCGGCACCCGTAGCCGCCGCCCCGGCGACGGTGGCGCCGGTCGTCGCGATAACGGCAACGGGCGCGGACGGCTCGACCTTGAATACGACGACGCTGACGCAGACAACCTCGAGCGGAACCACAACGCCGATAACGCAGGCACCGACGGTAGTTCCGGTAACGCCACCGGTAACGCCACCGGTGCCGCCCGTTCCGACTGGAGGTCCGTTTGCGGCTTACGCACCGAGCAACATCGAGATCGAGGTTGCAACACCGTTCGGGTCGTCGTTCGGGAATAACTTGGTGGCGCCCGCCGATCTGACTTTTACCGGCGGCGGACTGACGTCCTTCATTGCGCGGGAGATTGGTGGCGGCGGATCCCATGGCGCTTCTGTGATAGGTGGGAACACACCGGTAACGGCTAATGCAACTTCTTTTGCCACTACTGGTGTCCAGTTCGGTCGCTGGACCAGCGCTACCGCGCTGACAAACACTAACACGGGTCCGCTGGGACCGAATTCGGGCGAGCCGACTACCTGGATGTATGGGCCGCAGGGGTATCTCGATAATGGGGTGCCGCTCACCGGCACGTTCAGCTATACGGTGGACGGCAGCACGGCGCCTGTCGACAGACAGTCCGGACAAAGCGGCACCCTGACCAGCGCCTCCCTCAGCGCGAACTTCACCAACCAGACGGCCACTGCAAGCGTTGCCCTGACCGTCGGGCGGCAGGCTTGGTCAGCCGCTACGCTGACCCCAGTTCCCTTGTTCAGTAACCAATTCTTCGCTAGTTCCTTCTCTGGGGGCGTCAGCAATAACCTGACTGTCTTGATGGGAGCAGGGACGACGCCCGTCGCATGCCCGACTTGCTTCGGTTCTCTGAGCGGCGCCTTCACCGGCCAGAATTACGCTGGTGCAATCCTGTCATACAACTTGGGGGACAATAGCGATGCCGGCGGGGACATCGTCGGCCATGCTGCCTTTGCACGCGATCCTACTCGTACGGTCCCCAACAACCCCACGGCCGCCCCCGGGAAATTTTTCGTGGCCGATTCCGGCGGCATTCAACTGGTTGATGCCATCACGACCAGCGGCAACCTGCTGACTGGTTATAGTACGGGCAACTCGACGGTTCCGGCCAACGGTTTTAGTTCGACGACGGTAGCCTGTACGACTTGCACCGTCACGCCGGCCACCAACGCGACCACAGCCGCTGCGCCGACCGGCGTCTATTTCGGCACCTGGGATGCAGGCAGCATCACCAACACCTCGGGTACATCTATCAATGCGGCTAGTCCTCACTGGATTACCGGGCCGGAAGCCGGTCCGCTGTTCCTGCCCAATGCGCTGATCGGCACCAAGGCCTTTGCCTTCGATGGCGGCATGGTGACCAACGGCATTGGGGGTCTGGGGACGGTGCTGAATACGACTTCACTCACGGTCGATTTCACCCGGCAGGTGGTGGGCATCAACATTGACTTGTCAGTCAACGATACGGCGGCCACGCCCACGCTGCACCGCTGGAATGCCAAGACCTTGCCGGGCAACGAAGCGGTGCTGAACGGCAGCAGCGGCATCGGCGGGGCGACGTTCCAGGTTTCAAACTTTAACGGAACAAGCGCTAGCGGATCCGGGTCGGGCCCGGGGACCGGATCCGGTCGGGGCCTGCTGACGGTAACCGTCGATGGCACTACACCCGGCAACGGCAACGTATCGGGTCAGTTGACCGGCACGGGTCTGAACGGTGCGATCTTGAGTTATGACCTCTTCGGCCAGGTGGGGACGAGAGGTGAACAAGTGAACGGGGTAGCGGCGTTCGCTGGCTCGACGAGCGATGTTGCAACTCCGCACCGTGCAGTGCTGATGTCCGGCACCGATCCAACCTCGATCATAACGCAGCCCGTACTCGGTTTTTATGTAAATAATCCGACGCGGATGCTGACCGACGCGGCGGGCAACGTGACCCAATTTGACATGAATCAAGTCAACAACAAGGGCTCAAATGATGCATCGCATTCTCTGTCCAGCGGCACCAGCGTGCTGACCGATAGCGGCAGCGATCCGGTTACCGGCATCAGTTGGGGGCGTTGGGCCGGGGGCAGCATAAGTGTCACGAATCGGGCCGACGGAACGGTCAAGACGTTGCCGCTCGCAGGAAGCCTGCACTGGGTAGCCGGGCCGCTCGAGACCGCTGCGGTAACGTTGCCGCTTTCCGGGACATTTAGCTATGTGAAAGCCGGAAATACCTTGCCGACAGACAATTTGGGCAATATTGGCGTGCTTAATTCCGCAACGCTCAATGCCAACTTCACCGCGCAAACGGTCGATCTGGGTGTACAGGTAACCATCGCGGGCGCTTCCTTGGGGGCCAGCGCAAGCGCGGTGCCCATAATTCAGCGCACCGTATTTGCCGCCGGCCCGGATTTGCCAGCGCCGCTGACGGTAACTTGCACCGGAACCTGCGGCACGACGCATCAGGGCACTATTCTCGGCGGTTTTACCGGCGCGGGAGCGACCGGCGCGGCAATGATGTACTCACTGCAGAAGCTGGGTGCAAACGCATCCATCACATCCGGTGTGGCTGCGTTTCGCCGCCCATAGAGGGAAATTATTGCATCGACGAAAAGACCCGCAGGCAGCTGGTGGCCGATTTACGCCTGATCCCTGGCCTGATTGCACGGACGCTCGAACGTGAAGGCGAGGTCGAGCAGGCCGCCCA
>JADGRR010000139.1 GCA_017880745.1 Burkholderiales bacterium | reverse complement strand
TCCCCGCCGGCGTGGCCGACTTGACCGAGCGTTTTGGAGTAATCTTAAATTATCTGGCGTGCCGCGCAGTTCCTTGCGAGCGATTTCGAACGAGCGCCAGGCGAGGTATCGAATGCCCGGACCGAAGCGCCGCGAACGCCATGAGGCGATTACGAAAAGGAGAAAACCATGGACAAGCCCATTCACGTGTTTTATCAAATGCCGGTATTGCCACGAGTGGCACACGTCGCGCCATTGCGACCTTTAACCTGGCTCAAGCTGGGCTGGGAGGATCTGCGCCACAACCCTGGACCCAGCATCGCCCATGGATTGCTTCTGGTTGCCGTGGGATGGCTGATATTGTTGTTCTTTAGCGCGGAGATAGATCTCCTGGCAGCGGCCATTTCCGGGTACCTGCTGGTGGGACCGATATTCGGTGCCGTATTCTATGAGCTGTCGCGACTCAGAGCCGCCGGGCAGTCGGCGACCTTTGACGCGTCGCTCGACGGCGCGTTAAGAAACGGAAAACGGCTGGCGCACCTGGGATTGGTGTTGGCGATCCTGGCGATTCTGTGGGTGCTGTCATCGGGATTGCTGTTCGAGCGCGCCTTTGGCGGTATCCCGCCGTCGGTTCGCGAAAATTTCTACCGGACCATCGTGGATTGGAACTATCCGGGGTTCTTCGTCACTTATCTGGCTACCGGCGCAATCTTCGCGCTGCTTGCCTTCATGCTGTCGGTAGTTTCGGCGCCGATGATTTTCGATCGCGCCGTGGAAACGAACACGGCGATTCTGACCAGCCTCAAGGCCGTCGCTAGGAATCCCGTGGCAATGGCGGTATGGGCGAGCTTGATCGCATCGCTTACGGCGATCGGATTCGCTTCGTTCCTGCTCGGGCTGGCCATCGTTCTGCCGCTGTTGGGCCATGCGACCTGGCATGCCTACCGCGATCTCATCGTTCTAGGGGATTGAACAGAACTTTGCAGCGGCGTGGCAGCATCCTCATCTGCAAACGGCCGCGCCAGACGGGGTGATCGGCAAGGTGCCTTATCTGGAAGCAGAGGCGGCCGGGTAATGGACACCCGCCTGGTCATCCTGGCGCCCTACCGGTTTGCCCGCTGAGGGCGTGGCTGTCGATGCCGGGATCGACATTAGACGGGCGCGATGACAGGGGCTTGATCAGCGGTGAATATAATGTTCGAGCTGATCGATAATGAATTGCTGTTCGGAAATGGCGTCTTTGACAAGATCGCCGATCGACAGGATGCCGACTACCCGGCCGTTGTCGATCACGGGAAGATGGCGTGCGCGCTTCTCCGTCACCAGCGCCATGCACTCTTCGTTGGTCCGGGCCGGGGTAACACAAACGACTTCCCGTGTCATGATCTCGCTCACCGGTGTATCGCTTGAGGACTTGCCTTTCAGCGCGACCTTCCTCGCGTAGTCCCGCTCCGAGACAATCCCCACCAAACGTGGACCATCCATGACGAGCACGGCACCGATGTCCTTGTCCGCGAGGAGTTTGAGGGCGTCGAGAACCGGCACATCGGGCCTGATGGAGATTACTCCGGCCGGTTTCAGCTTCAATAACTGCGCCACTGTTTTCATCGGCTTTCTCCCTGTCGAATCGCAGCGTTCGAATGTAAAGCCGCCGGCAACCGGATCAGATTCGGATGCTCACGCTTGCGATGCCCTGCAATACTACCCCAGTGCCGCCGGTCCGCCTACAGGATCATGCCGGCGCCGGCAGCGGGCTGCGTTGCCAGGGCGAGTCCCGGGATTTCGTGATGGATTAGGTTCATGACCGAAGCAGCGCTGATTGGGTATCAGCGGGATTGCAACCGCGAAACAGGCAAGAAAAAGGGGGCGTGCGGCGGCGTACCCTGAATCAACCGGCGGCCTGCGCACGCTTCGCCGGATGCAGACCGCATTCCTTGCCGCCCGGGTCTTCCCACCACCAGCGTCCCGCCCGGATATCCTCGCCCGGCGTCACTGCGCGGGTGCACGGTTCGCAACCGATGCTCGGAAGGCCGCGGTCGTGGAGCGCGTTGTAGGGGACGCCGAAGACGTGGAGATAGGCCCAGACTTCCTGCTCCCGCCAGTCGGCGAGAGGGTTGAATTTTTCCAGGCCGTTCGCCGCGTCGAACTCCTGCAGCGGCAGGCTCGTGCGGTTAAGGCTTTGAGCGCGGCGCAGGCCCGTGATCCAGGCGCGCCTGCCCGCGAGGGCACGGCCGAGCGGCTCCACCTTGCGCACTTCGCAGCAGGCTTTGCGGCTTGCCACGCTGTTGAAGAAGCCGTTGATCCCGTGCTCGGCGACCAGGCGCTCCAGCGCTTCGCCGCTGGGATAGACCACCCGAATGCGCAGCTCGTAATGATCCGTGATCTGTTGCAACAAACGATAGGTTTCCGCATGCAGTCGCCCGGTATCGAGGGTGAAGACCTCGATCGTCGGCGCGTGCCTGGCAATGAGATCGGTAAGGACCATGTCTTCCGCGCCGAGGCTGGAGGCAAGCGCCGCGGGACCGAATCTGCCGGCGATGTCCGAGAGCAGTTCGATCGCGGCAGCGACCTTGCGCGCTAGCGCCTCCTGCAGCTGCGTCTCGTTGACGTCGAACGGAAGGTCGCGCTTCATGCTGCGCGCGTGTTCTGCAAGCGAGGGAGTTCGGTCGCCGGGCAGCGCGGGACTAAGCGCAGCGGCTGGCGGGTTGCCACCTTAGGCGCTTTGTTGAGATCGCGCAAGCCGGCGCCCAGCTCGCGCGCGGCCTGATCGGCGCGCAGAGTGAAGGCGTCGAAGCCGCTGTGCCGCAGGTAGAACACCTGTTCGCTCGACAGCTCGCCGAAGGCGCGCAACTCGCCACGGTAGCCATAGTGCCGACGCAGCAGGCGCGCGGTGATGCAGCCGCGGCCGTCGGTGGCTTTGGGGAAGTGCACGGCGACAACACTGAAATCGTCGAGATCGTCGGCGATGGCCTTGGCGCCCTCGCCGGCGCCCAGCCACACGCCCAGCGGCCAGCCGTGGGCATACTCCCGCTCCACCAGTTCGCGCCTGCGGGCGTGCCACACGGCAACCGGCACCAGCAGCGGGCCGACCGGCAAACTCACGGTCCCGGCCAGCTGGCTCCCGGCGAGCGTCAGGAGCTTCCATGCGTCGAAGACGACACCCTCCTGCTTGATCAAACTAAGCATTGGCAATTCTCCTTTCATGCGTGCAGGCCGAACCTTAACCGGGAGCGCCAGGAAGCAGAACGAACTTCTAGTTGGTTCCTAATAACCGCCGGCGATAAGCGCGAGCGCGGCATGAGCCTACTTCTGCGCGATCGCGGTTGCGGAGTGAACACCGAAGGGGTCGGGAGCGATGCCAAGCGCGATAACCTTCGGCGGCCAAACGCATCCGGCCTACGGCAACGCCGGCGCGATCGTAACCACGCGGGAGCGGCGGTCTTGAGCGCAGCCGAATTCGGCAGTACACCGCAACCGAAACAGGATTTCGGCGACCGTGCCCTGCTGCCTGCGCAGCAACTGCGCCCGCTATCGTGCTCGGCCAGGAAAGGCGGCGTCAACTGGCGCAGGCGGCGCCTCGCCTGGCTTGCCGTTGCAATAAGTGGCCGTTTCAGAATTACTGAAACGGCCCCTGAATCCGTAACTGACGCGTCAAAACGCTTGCCCAATAAGATATTATCTCGATGCCCGCTCGATGTTTGCGGAATTCTTTATACGCGGGCACCGCAGCGCAGCTGGCCGGTGAAATCGGACGGGCAGATCGCGCGCGTTTCAGCGTAGAAGGGGAAATTCTCGAATGAGCAACGCGGAAACACTGAGCACCGGCCAAGTGATCGCCAGATGCCTGATACGCAACGGCGTCGACACGATCTTCGGCATTCCCGGCGCGCACACTTACGATTTGATCGATGCGCTGTATGAGTGCCGGGACAAGATACGTTTCATCGTCAACCGGCACGAGCAGGGCAGCGGCTACATGGCCTACGGCTACGCCAAGTCCACCGGCCGCGTCGGCGCGTTCACCTGCGTGCCGGGGCCGGGGGTGCTCAACGCCGGTGCCGCTCTGTGCACGGCCTACGGGGCCAACGCCCCGGTGCTCTGCCTTACCGGAAATATACAGTCCTACCACATCGGCCGCGGCCGCGGCATCCTGCACGAGTTGCCGGACCAGCTCGCGACCCTGCGCGGGTTGACCAAATGGTCAGAGCGCATCAATCATCCGACCGAAGCCCCCGCCGTCATGGGCGAGGCGTTCAAGCACCTCTCCACCGGCCGCATCCGCCCGGTCGCAATCGAGACGCCGTGGGACGTGTTCGGCGCCAAAGCGCTGGTCGATCTCGACGTGCCGATGGAGGTTGCGCCGCCGCCCGGGCCGGATCCGGACGGAATTGCGCGCGCGGTTGCGCTGTTGCGCGACGCGAAGAATCCGATGATCACGGTCGGCAGCGGCGCGGTCGACGCCGGCGCGGAAGTCCTGGAACTCGCCCGGCTGCTGCAGGCGCCGGTGACTTCGCACCGGAGCGGCCGCGGCATCGTCGGCGACGACACAGCCTACGGTTTTTCCTGTGGCGCCGGTTACAAGCCCTGGCTCGCAACCGACGTTCTCGTCGGCATCGGCACCCGACTCGAGCTGCAATACCTGCGCTGGACCAAAATCCCGGCGGGCGTCAAGGTGATACGCATCGATATCGATCCGACCGAGATGGTCCGCTTGCGACCCGACGTCGGCATTGTGACCGATGCCAAGCTCGGCGCGCGCGCCCTGGTCGATGCGCTGTCGGCTGCGCTGGCGAAACGGCCGTCGAGGGAAGAAGAGTTCAAGGCGCTCAAAGCGCAGTTCAGACGCGACATCCAGGGCGTGCAGCCGCAGATGGGCTACCTGGATGTGATCCGCGAGGTACTGCCGCGGGACGGGTTCTTCGTCGAGGAAATTTCCCAGGTCGGCTTCACTTCGCGCTTCGGCTTTCCGGTATACGCGCCGCGCACCTTCGTCACCGGCGGCTATCAGGACAACGTCGGCTTCGGCTTCATGACCGCGCTGGGCGTGAAAATCGCCAACCCGGACAAACCGGTCGTCTCGGTCACCGGCGACGGCGGGTTCATGTTCGGCGTGCAGGAACTGGCGACCGCAGTCAAGTACAACATCAGTCTCGTCACCATCGTATTCAACAACGCGAGCTACGGCAACGTGCTGCGCGACCAGCGCAAGGCCTACAAAGGCCACGAGATCGGCTCTACGCTCACCAATCCGGATTTCGTCAAACTTGCCGAGTGTTTCGGCGCAGCCGGCTATCTGGCGAAAACACCGGCGCAACTGAAAGCGGCGCTGGAGAAGGCATTCGCGCAGTCCGGACCGGTGCTGATCGAAGTGCCAAGCGAGCCCGGCGCGGAAGCTTCGCCTTGGCCATTCCTCCACCCGAACGCATAGGGCCGGCCGCCCGCGCCACAGCGGCGACGGATGCATGGACGCCGGCGGGATTGGATTGGGAGCGGCGGCTGCTTGCGAATCGGAGACTCAATGCGGGCTGCCGGATCAAAGCGGCCGCTCGGAACCCGGCGCTCACGGCATGGGAAAGATTTCGCCCAGCACCGGCTATTGCTTCTGCGCGACGACCCGGCCTTCGGCATTTACAAATACACGGTAACGGTTCCCGTCCCGGCATATCGCGATGTGGTCGTTGTCCTTCAGCCGCGTCGCACTCACTACCTGACCACAGGGCAAGCCCAGGAGTGCAATCACCGACGTCAGGTCCTTGAGCAGCGCCACATCATCCGCCCCGAGCGAGGGCTCGGCGAAAAACATCGACGTCAGAATGATTAGACCCCAGGTCCGGATACATTTGTCCACCATGCTTCTCCTGCGGAAAGATCAAATACCTGCGAACTTGGCTGGATCCGCAAGGATGCCCCAGATCGCTTCGCGCGACGCCACAATCGCGCTGGCCAGCGGCGGATCGGTGTCCTGCAGCAGGGCGAGCACCTTGAGCAGCAGCATATCGTACGGCCGCCGCAGCTCGGCGAGAGTGGTCTTGAGCCGCCCCTGGTAGTATGCCCGGAATCGATTCAACAAGTCATCGACCTGATTTTTGAGCGTGAGCTTCGTCAGCACGCCGATGGCTTTGGTGTCCTTGAGGCGCGTCTCCAGCGATTTCAAATCCAGCGGCGGCGACGTATCCGGTTTCACCATCCCCGGAGCGGCACCCTCCTTTTTCGAGACCTGTGCGGCAGGTGCCGCGGCCTTCTGCGGAGTCATCGCGGCCGGCGACTCGGCTTTGGCGGCAGGCTGGCCCGGTAGGCGCGGTGCCGACACAGGAGCCTTCGGTTCGTGCTCGACGCTCGCGCCCCGTGTCGCCCCGGGATGCGCAGGTTCCTGCGCCGCAGCGGCCGCATGCGGCGTAACGGCGATAATGCGCGGCTCGCCGATCGCGGTGACCGGAGCAGCCGCGGGCTCGGGCACGACTGCCGCAGCCGGTGCCGCGCCGCTCGCCGGCACCTCTGCCGCCGGCACATGCTTCAGCGCGGCGCAACCTGCCGTCAGCAGGGCGAGGAGGAAGCAGGCGATGCGAACTGCGGGCAACAACTGCTCTTCAGCGCGATTCTTGACCGGACTTTTGCTCATACATGTGTGCGCCGAGTAGCAAGGTCCCTGTGCATCAAGTCAACGCAAAACGGTGCAACGCCACCAACGCCAGTCGCCCGGGAAAATTGCGCGCGCAGTCCTGGTCGCGACAACTGAGGATCTGCGAACATAGGTTGAATTATGGGGGCGCGCCACCGTCTTGTCCCTCAAAAAGATTACAAACAAATCTGTGCGCCGCCGGCAAGTTTGGATTTATGCCGCGCTAGTTCGTTGAATATTGAGCCTGTTCCTGCCACTCGACATTCAGGTGCCGGGCCGTCGAAATAAAAAAGCCCCGCGTGCGCAGGGCTTTTAAAGGGTTACGAAAGTCTTGGAGCGCCTAACTACATCGCCGTTAGGCGACTGATTCAGGGGAGCACGAGGGGACGTGTCCCCTCGTTTTGTTATGCACTCTTAGTTGGTGCGCGATCCCACCACCTCGATTTCGACGCGGCGGTTCTTGGCGCGGCCTTCCTTGGTCTTGTTGTCGGCGATCGGCTGCGACTCGCCTTTGCCTTCCGTGTGAATA
>JADGRR010000138.1 GCA_017880745.1 Burkholderiales bacterium | reverse complement strand
CTCGGCTGCCTGGACACGCCCACCGCCGGGCAGTATCTGTTCCACGGGGCGCACGTCGAAGCGCTGTCGCGCGACCAGCGAGCGCGGCTGCGCCGCCGTCCTTCAACACCCAGACCCGCCGCGCCAACGCGGTGCTTGCGCCGGCCGCCGCCGGGCTGCGCGTGCCCCTGCTGGGCATGCGCGGCGTGAGGCTTGCGACGATGCCGCCGCCCGCGGCAGGCTTGCCGATGCCCGCGGCCGTAGGCTCGAAGCGTAGCGCGGTATTGGGCACCAGCAGCACGTCCTTGCGTTGCGTCGCCGTGATCGTCGCCGTGGCCGTCATTCCCGGGCGCAGGCTCAAGTCGCTGTTGTCCACGTCCAGGTAGGTCAGGTAGGTGACGACGTTGTCGGTGATGGTCGAGCCGAAGCCCACACGGGTCACGTGCGCCGGAAAATTTCGAGTCGGATAGGCGCTCACGGTGAAGGTTGCGTCCTGGCCGGTGACCACCGAACCCACGTCGGCTTCGTCCACGTACACCCACAGGCGCAGCTTCTTCAGATCCTCGGCCAACGTGAACAGCGTCACCGCCTGCAGGGAGGCCGCTACGGCATTGCCGGGATCCACGCTGCGCGTGAGCACCACGCCATCGTCGGGCGCGCTGATCGACGCCTTCGAGAGATTGATCTGGTCGGTGGATAGCGCCGCCTGCGAATCGTTCACGCCGGCGCGCGCGCTCGCATCGTCGGCGACCGCGCGGGCCAGCGTGGCGCGCCCGGCGTCGAGCTCCGACTTGGACGGAACCTTGCCGCCCGACAGGCGCGCGACTTCCTCGAGGCGGCTCAGGGCCGCGGTCGCCTCCTGGATGGTGGCCGCGGTCTGCGCAACCTTGGCGGTCGCCTCGGCCAGCGAGGCGCGCGAGCGCAGGATCTGGTCGCGCAGCTTTGCGGTGTCGAGCTCGACCAGCACCTGGCCTTTCTTGACCTGGTCGTTCACGTCGACATTGACCTTCAGCACCGTGCCCGAAAGCTCGCTGCCGATGCTGATGGAGCGCGTCGGCTGCAACGTGCCGTTCGCCGTGACGGTGAGCGTGAGGTCGCCGCGCCCCACGGCCTGCGTGGTGTAGCTTGGCGCTGCGTTGGCGGCCTTGCGCACACTCCAATACCACGCTGCGGCCACCATCAGCGCCACCAGCATCACGCCGGCCCACAAGCCGCGACGACGATACCAAGCCCGCGATGCGGGCTCGTCGAGCAGCGTAGCGATGTCGGTCTTGGCGCCCGGCACGACGGACGGCGCGACCGCGGGGGAAATCGTGCTCATGGTAGGGATCCTCGGGTTGCGGCGACATCGGGAGCCGTCGCCGCGTTGCTGTCGGGGAGCCAGCCGCCGCCGAGGGCCTTGTACAGGCGCACATGGTCGGCGCTCAGGTCGGCGTTCGCGCCGGCGACGCTATCCTGCGTGTTGAGCTGCGTGCGCTGGGTATCGAGCACCGTCTGGAAGTCGATCAGCCCGCTGCCGTAGCGCTCGCGCGCCATCAACGCGGCGTTGGCGGCGGCCTCGGCGGCGCGCCGCAGGGACGACAGGCGTTCGCGATCGCCGCGCAATGCGATAAGCGCATCCTCCACTTCCTGCAGCGCCGCCAGCACCACGGCGTCGTAGGCCTCGTACGCCTGATCCAGCGCGGCCTGCTGCGCGCGCACCTGGGCGCGCAGGGCACCGCCGTTGAACAGCGGCATCGACACGCTGCCCAGTAGCGCACCGACAACCGAGGAGCGGGTCGCCAGCGTGTCCAGCGTCAATGCAGCGACGCCGAGCGAACCGCCAAGCTGGAAGCTCGGCGCGAGCGCCGCGTCGGCCTGCGACACGCGGGCGACGGCCGCGGTCACCTGGTATTCCGCGGCTCGCACATCGGGGCGCTGGCGCAGCGTCTCGGCGGGAATGTTGAGCGCCAGCGTATCGGCCGCTTGCGGCACCGGGCCCGACTCGGCCAGAACCATCGACAAAGCCGCGGGAGGCTGGCCGCTCAACACCGCGAGCGCATGGCCGCTTTGCGCGATGACGGTGCGCAACGCGGGCAACTGGGCACGCGTCTGCTCGGCCGTGGAAGCCGCCTGCTCGGCATCGAGAGACGAGACCAGGCCCGCCTGCAGGCGCCACTGCGTGATCTGCAGCGTCTCGAGCTGGCTCGCCAGGTTGTCATCGGCGATCGCGAGGCGCACCTGTGCATTGCGCAGCGTGATGTAGGCTAGCGCCACCTCGGCGGCGATCGACACCCGCACTTCGCCCAGGCTCGCGGCGCTGGCTCCGGCACTTGCCTCGCTCGCCGCGAGCGCGCTGCGGTTGGCGCCGAAAATGTCGAGCTCCCAACTCGCGTCGAGCCCGGCGCGAAAGGTGTTGCCCGTGGTGTGCTCACCTGCGAAGCCGCGCTGCGCCGATGCCGAGCCGTCCACTGTCGGCAACAGCGCAGCCGCAGCCACGTCACGCAGCGCTCGCGCCTGGCGCAGCGCCGCCTCGGCACTCTTCACGCCGGTGTTGGCCCGCAGCGCCTGGGCCACGAGGTGTTCGAGCAGCGGGTCGTCGAAGCGCAACCACCACTGCGCGAGCGACGCCGTGCCGTCTGTCGCCGAGACGTCGGCGACGGACCATGCAGCCGGTATTTCGAAGGGTTCCGTGCGTTGCGGGGATACGGACGCGCAGCCATGAATGGCCAGCATCAGCCCACCCACCACGAAGCGAAGACGCCTCACGTCATATCTTGCCCAGCAGGAACAGGATCAGGATGATCAACAGCACCAATCCGACACCACCGCTCGGGCCATAGCCCCAACCGCGGCTGTGAGGCCAAGTGGGAATCACACCCACTAGCGCCAGTACGAGGATCACCAGAAGTATCAGTCCCAAGCTCATTTTCGTTCTCCTCTCGTCTTTCGGCAGCGCCTTGTCGCGATGACGGCGTCATCGCACGTTCCCTGACGCTCGAGGAGTTTACGGTGCGCTAGGCGACATACGTTTGCCCGGAATCAAAAGGGATCGTCGCGGCAAGGGGCATGATTTCCGTGGAACAATGATCGCTACCGCACAGTCCCGCTCCCGGGGAGGGCCTATGCTTGAAGACAAGCTCGCACACAAGGAACGAACATGGCCTCGAAATACATTCTTGAAGATGTGACGATCGTGGAGAACGACTTCTCCACGGATTCGCGCGACAAGGAGGGAGTGCGCATCGTCACCTACGAACCGCGGCGCAGCATCAAGCTTCATCTCGCCATCGACCATATCGTGCAGATTGAGGCGGTGAAAGATGCGAAGCTCGACGACGGCCGGTCGATCGTGACCTTGAGCTCGGGGAACCGCTACGTCACCAAGCGCAGCGCCCAGGAGCTATGCGCGGCGATCGAGAAGGCCGGCGCGGCGGCCTGAGGACGGGAGGAAACTTGAAGAGCAATAAACCAGGATTGGACCAGGCGTTCATCGAGCGGCAGCGCAAGCGCTTGATGAAACTTCGCGCGGAGATCGTGGATGCGACGCAAGCCAAGGAAGACGAGGAGGCAAGCGTCAATGCTCAATCGGCGGGCGAAGCCCGCGAAAGCGAGGATGACGCGCAAAGACTCACGACGCTCGAGCTCGACGGCAACCTGGTCGCCCGCGACCTCCAGCGCCTCGCCCAGATCAAGCGTGCGCTCGAGAAGATAGACGAGGGCAGTTACGGCCTTTCGGACGCGAGCGGGCATGCGATACCGATCGAAAGGCTCGAGGCGAATCCGGAGGCGATCCTCACGGTCGCCGAGCAGGAGTCACGCAAACCCAGGTGATCCGCAGGCGCGGGCCGGAATCGAGCCGCGCCATTCCCAGCCACCACCGCCGTGCCGCAATCCCGTGAATCCTACCTGCGCAGGTAGGATCGGGGGCGCTGCCGAGTCAGCGAGCATGTGGGGATAGCCCTCGGTACCGCTCCGGCAAGCCGGACGGCGGCGGCTAAGTGCTGTCGCATGGGTGGAACTGTGAACTAGTTAACACCCTCTATTGCGACAGACGTCTCATGATAGGCAATAACCAGAAGAGGAGCTCCAGATGAAGCAGGCATTTGCCGCCCTGTCAGCGAATGCGTGGGCCTATGTGGTGAGCGCCATCGCTGTCACATGCATCCAGGCCGGCGCGGCAAATGGCCAAGGCGTTAGCCCATCCGAGATCCTGATTGGTCAGGTTGCGGACTTCAGCGGCCCGCTCGCGGGCAACGTGAAGGAAGGCACGGAAGTGGTGCGCGCGTATTTCGATACGGTCAACAAGGCGGGAGGCATCAATGGGCGAAAGATCGTCCTGACCTCCCTGGACGATGGCTACGATCCCAAGAAGACGGTCGCATTGGCAAAGACGCTGATCGAATCGAAGGGGGTGCTGGCGTTGATACTCGGCCGCGGAACCTCCAACGCCGAGGCGCTCATGCCGTTGCTTCTCGCGGAACGCGTGCCGATGGTGGGTTTCGCCGGCGGATCCGTCGCGATGCACACGCCCCCGAACCGGTACCTCTTCAATCTCCGCCCGCCGTACCGTGTCGAGGCCCAGCGGGCCGCCGAGCAGCTGGGCGCGCAAGGAGTCACTTCGATCGCCGCCGTGTACACGGACGACGCCTTCGGTAAAGACGCGATCGTGGGGTTCGACGCGGTAGCGCAAAGCAACAAATTGAAGTTGACCGACAACATCGCCCTCCCGCGCGGGAGCGTCGACGTCGCGTCGGCGATCGCCAAGATCATGGCCAGCAATCCCCAGGCCGTCATGGCGATTTGCGTGGTGAAGCCCTGCGCCGCGCTTAGAAAGGGTCTGCATGCCGCAGGCTACCTCGGCAACTTCCTCACTCTGTCGAACACCAGCTCCAGCGTCTTCGTGCAAGAACTGGGAGACGCCGCCCGAGGGGTGATCGTCACCCAGGTGTTTCCGGCTCCGGACACGCAATCCAGCGTCGTGTCATCGGACTTCCAGAGATTGGCCGCCGAGTACAAGCTTCCCAAGAGCTATACAGCCATGGAAGGGTATGTGTATGCGCGAGTGCTCGTGGAAGCAATCAAGCGCGCGGGTCCGAAGCTGTCGCGCGAATCGCTGACGGAAACCCTGCAATCGGGAAAGCCATTCGATCTGGGCGGCTACACGATTTCCTTCGACCCGAAGAACAGGACCGGATCGACCGTCGTGGAGCTGACGATGATCACCAAGAACGGCCGGTTCATGCGGTAGGCGCAAGCCACGTCGCCACCGGCGGCGCATTCACGGCGCGATGTCGAGCAACTTGAGTCGCTGAACTTTTCCGGACGGGCCGCGCGGCAGGTCGTGGACGAAGCGGAAGAACTTGGGCGTCTTGTAAACGCCCAACTCGCGCTCGCAGTGTTCACGCAGCTCCGCCTCGGTGCAGGTGGCCTGCGGCCGCAAGACCACCCACACCATGATTTCCTGGCCATAGACCTCGTCCGGAATGCCGGCCGCCGCAGCCTCGCTCACCGCCGGATGAGTCGCGAGAGCATCGTCGATTTCGCGAGGCGCGATGTTTTCACCCCCTTTGATGATGAGCTCCTTGATCCTGCCCGTGACGAACACGAAGCCGTCGTCGTCGAAATGACCTATGTCACCCGTGCGGAGCCACCCGTCGGCCGTGAGCGCGCTTTGCGTTTCCTGCGGATTCTTGTAGTAGCAGGTCATGACGTTGGGCCCGCGGACCCATATCTCGCCGGCTTTGCCCGCGGGAAGCGCCTCGCCGTTGCCGTCGACGATCTTCGCCTCGTTTCCGAACGCCGGGCCGGGGCTGCCGACCTTCCTTTTTGCCGGATCGAGCGGATTTGAAAAACAGGGCGCCGCCGTCTCCGTGAGTCCCATCGTCTCGATGATCCCGATGCCGAACTTCTTCTCGAACGCGAGGTGCTGGGCAGGCGGCAGGGGCGCCGAAGCCGAGCGGCAGAAACGCACGCCGGACGTGTCGAGCCCCAACTCCTTGGGGCCCGGGCTATTCAACAAATAGGCGATCATCGTCGGCACCACGTTGAGCCAGGTGCAGCGATGCTGCGTCGCCACCTGCCAGAATGTCGAGGCGCTGAAGCGGTGGGGCAGCACGAGGCTTCCACCATGCACGAGAGGCGACACCGCGGTCACCACTTGCGCGTTGATGTGATAGAGCGGAAGTGCCGCCATCACGCGATCGGCTTCCGTCAGCTCGTGCGCGGCGGAAACGAATTGCCCGCCTGAAGCGACGGCGCGGTGCGACAACACCACGCCTTTCGGCTTTCCGGTGGTACCGGAGGTGTACATCATCAACGCGACGTCCTCTTCGCCGATGGGAGCGAGGGGCTCGCCGTCGTCCGGAGAGGCAGGCAGGAACTCCTCGGCATCGACATCGCAGGTCACCACCTGGATCGCCCGCTCGATCTTCTGCAGCGCTTCCTGGAGGCGCGGCACCTGGTCGGGCGAGGCGAAGACCAGTGCGACATCGCTGTGATCGAGCACGTATTGGAGTTGCGACGGCTGCGCAAGGAGGTTGAGCGGCGTCACGCAATAGCCGCCGTACATGGCGCCGATGAAAAGGCGGCATGTCTGGTAGCCATTGTGCATCAGGAGGCCGACCTTCTGGCCCGGCTCGATACGCTGCCGGCGGAGGAACGCGGCAAGCCGCAGCGATGCGCTTCGCAGGGAACCGAAGCTCATGGTGCGCCCCGTTTCCGGCGCGACCAGGTAAGTGGCGTCGGGACGCGCCTGCGCCCGATGGTCCACGTAATCGCGAATCACTCGCCGCATCGGCTCACGCGCCGTACTTCTGGAAGTAGCCTCCGAATATCGCGCCTTCACCGGGCATGTTCTCCGGAATCTTGCGAACGATGCGCGTGATGTTGAGATAGTGACGGTAGTTCATGTTGTCGGAGAAGTTGTTGCGCCCCCAGGTCCCGCAGCCCATCGACAGCGAGAACGGAAGGCCGTTGTCGAAATTCCCGCCGGTCGCGAAGCAATGCACCTGGTTCACGATCACCCTGCAGACCGGCAGCTCCAGCCCCAGCCGCGCGATGTGCTCATCGTCCGAGGTATGAATGCTCACCGAATGCCCGGCGCCCTGGTAGGAATAGATATCGGCGACGATGCGGCAGGCATGGTCGAAATCGCGCGCGCGGTACACGGCGAGCACCGGCG
>JADGRR010000137.1 GCA_017880745.1 Burkholderiales bacterium | reverse complement strand
TACTTCATTGCCGCGGCGCGTGTCCCAGGGATATGTCAGGCGCAGGCAGTAGCTGCCGGCTAAGGAGGGACATGGTGAGGCCCAGGATCGACGCTACCCAATTTGGTTCCATCACCATAGATGGATCGGATATCGATCACGATGTTCTGATCCGGCTTTCGGGCGAGATCAAGAAGAGAAAGAAGAAGCTGTCCAAGGCGGTGTTCGGTAGCTCGCATACGATCTCGCTCGAAGAGGCTGAGTACATATTCGAAAAGGGGGCCGATCGGCTCATCATTGGCTCGGGGCAAAGCGGCATGGTCACGCTCTCTGCGGAGGCTGCCGAGTATTTCAAGAAGGAAGGGGTTCGGGTTGAACTCTCGCCCACCCCCGACGCTATACACCAGTGGAACAAGGCTAAGGGCTCAGCCATCGGGCTGTTTCATGTCACTTGCTGATTTCTGGCAATCGAACATGGAAAAGTCCATTCGCGATTTCGTCCGCAATGGCAACCGTTGATGAAAATCCACGTGGAGTGTTACGCCGGGTACCGCGGCGAGCAGGAGCCGCGCGCGTTCTCGCTCGGGGAGCGGCGCCTGCAGGTCGTGTCCCTGCTTGATCGCTGGCTTGCGCCGGAGTACCGCTACTTCAAGGTCGCTGCGAGCGACGGCAACACTTACATCCTGCGCTACGACGAGACGCGCGAAGAGTGGGAGCTAGGTGCGTTCCGCAAGGGGGTCGAGGGGCCGCCATGAGGCCGCAGCACTGGATACCCCGCGCGTGTTGCGCGCATGTATCAGCGGTGGTGGACGACCGGCGGTTCGGGCCGCCGCCAGATCAGTTCGCCGTCGCGGATAGCCGCCAGAATTCGCCGATGCGCTTCAAGGTTACGGACGGCTGCCTGGGGCATCGCGGTTCGCAGATGATGCATGGTCGGGCGAAAGAGCAGGTACTATCGGCGGACCGGCAGAGGCGGGTAGGACGGTTTCATTTCGCCTTTGCCCTGTTCCGCCGGGCAGTGATTTTCGAGGGTATTGCCTTCCGCGCCAGAGGCGGCGTCGCCGTCGGCGACAGGCCGAGGTGGGACGCCTGAGCGCCACGTCCGCTCGCCGCGCTGTGAAGGCCCTGGACGGCGCCGATTGACAGCGCGGGTGCCCGTATTGATAGACGACGAATAAAAGGAGCAAGCATGGAATTCGAGTACTCGGAGAAGGTCAAGACGCTGCAGGATTGCCTCGGCAACTTCATGAGCCGGCGCGTGTTGCCGCTCAATCTGGAATGGTGCCGCCGGGCAGAGCGGCGGGAGCATGCAATGGACCTGCTCGAGCCGCTGAAGACCCGTGCAAAGGAGGAGTGGCTGTGGAATCTCTTCCTGCCGGGGCTGCGGGAAGATGAGCCGGGCACCCGGTTGACAAACCTTGAGTACGCGCCCCTGGCCGAGATCATGGGCCGGCTCCCGTGGGCGCCGGAAATCTTCAACTGCAGCGCGCCGGACACCGGCAACATCGAGCTGCTGCACCTTTTCGCCACCCCCGCGCAACGGCAGCACTGGCTGGCGCCGCTGCTGAATGGGGAGATCCGCTCCTGCTTCGCCATGAGCGAGCCGGACGTGGCCTCCTCCGACGCTACCAATATCCGCACCAGCATCCACCGCGACGGCGGCCAGTACGTCATCAACGGTCGCAAGTGGTTCATCACCGGCGCCCTTCACCCCAACTGCAAGCTGGTCATCGTCATGGGCGTGTCTGACGAGGGACCGAACGCCAATCCCCATCGGCGTCATTCGATGATCCTGGTGCCGATAGACGCGCCCGGACTGGAAGTGGTGCGCAATGTTCCTATCATGCACCACTACGCTCCGGAGGGGCATTGCGAGCTGCTGTTCCGCAATGTTCGCGTGCCGGTTGACAACATCCTGGGCGAGGAGGGGCAGGGCTTCTCCATGGCCCAAGCCAGACTGGGCCCTGGGCGCGTTCATCACTGCATGCGCACCATTGGCCAGTGCGAGCTGGCACTGGAGATGATGTGCGAGCGGGCGTTGGAGCGGAAATCCTTTGGCAAGTACCTGAGCGATTTCGCCAACATCCAGGATTGGATTGCCTATTCACGGGTCGAGATCGACCAGGCGCGGCTGCTGGTGCTGCGGGCCGCCTGGCTGATGGATGCGCACGGCAACGCGGCGGCCAAGACCGAGGTCGCGGCGATTAAGCTGGTGGCAGCGCAGCTGCAAAATCGTGTGCTGGACCGGGCCATTCAGGTGTTCGGCGCCATGGGCTTGACCCCTGACACGCCGCTCGCATATCTTTGGACATGGGGCCGCGCGATGCGGTTTTTCGACGGGCCGGATGAGGTCCATCTGCGCAGCGTGGCCCGTCAGGAGCTGGGCAAGGCCAAGGCCAACCGGGGCGCAACCGCTGCCTACTACACCGTGTCCTGACCTGGCGCGAACTGGAGCGGCAGGTCGCGCGCGTTGCCGCCGGCCTGCGCCTGTCAGCGTTGTTCGGAGTAGCCGACCCGCTGCGGACGCAACGCGCATGATCAAGAAACAGCGAGCGGTTGGTACAACCAGAACTTCAGATTTTTCCGATCTGTCTGGTCACCGACAATGCTGGCGGATGTGCCAGCGTCTGGTAGATCACGCAATAACGCTCAGTGAGTCGGAGCAACGTGGCCAACTGGTCGTCGGAGGCACTGGTTTCCAGTGTGAAATTGAGACGAATGTTTCTGAAGCCAACGGGGGCTTCCTTCGACAACCCAAGCGTTCCTCGGACGTCGAGATCGCCCTCCGCCTGTACCGCCGCTTTCCGTAGTTCGATGCCCAAGGCTGTTGCTACCGCATTCAGCGTTACGCCGGCGCAAGCCACCAGTGCCTCCAGCAGCATGTCGCCGGAACAGGCATCAAGACCTGTGCCCCCGCCCGCGGGATGTAGACCAGCTCGTACCAGAGCCTTCCCGGTTTGAACATTGCAGGTTACGCCCTCCCCGAGTTCTCCCTCGGCGCGAAGGGTGATCAGGGCCGCATCCGGGCTTTCACGGTAACGGTCTTTCAGCGGGGCCTGAATCGCGCGCAATTCGTCGGCGTTCACGTTGATTTCTCCTTAGCCTGCCTTTTTGTCAATGGACTTGGCCGGCAATCGGTCCCGGTCAAACTGGTGGTCCGGGGCCTTCCGCGGTGATAACGAGTTTGCCGTTCGGATCAGGGTCGAACGAATTTCTTCTACCCGTGCCAGGGCAGCAGGTGTGCCTTGTCAAAGGGCAGCGCGAAGTCGAAACCATAGTCAAGAATCCGATTTGCTCCGCACCGGCGAGGGCGGGGTGGCGTCCCCTCACCAAGTCAATGGCGAGGGGACACCAGAACGACGAGTGCCGGGTTCCGCTGGTTTGCGGCTACTTCGGCCGGATCGAGTCGGGAACCCCCTGAATGAAAGCCTTGAGCTTCTCGACGTCTCCCGCGGTCAGCTTGCCCTTGTAGTCAGGCATGCCTTCCGCTGCGAACCCCTCGTTGAACAAGACTTGATCGAGATTCTGAATAAGATCCTTGTCCACGTAGCCCAAATTCTGTATGTTGCCGCCCTTGTCGACGCCTGGCACGCCGTGACAGAAAACACAGTTGCGCACGTACAGCGCGGTACCCGCAGGCACGTCCTTGGGATCGTACTTGACACCTGCGATCAGCGGGCCGAGTTTATACGGCTCGAACGCCGGCATGCTGGCCTTGCCGCCGAGGGCGAAGGTGTATACCGTGCCCCTGGTCTGGAAATCCGAATGCCGGGCCGCAAGTCCGTATACTCCGCCCCAGCCCACGGCGATCGACACGTACTGTTTGCCGTCCACCATGTACGTTACCGGCGCAGCGATGACGCCGCTGCCGACGGGGGACTCCCACAGTTGCTTTCCGGTTTTTGCGTCGAAGGCTCTGAAATGCGCGTCCGCGGTGCCCTGGAACACTAGGTTGCCCGCTGTTGCCAGCGTGCCGCCGTTCCACGGTGCGCCTTGATCGACACCCCAGGCCTCCTTCTGTTTTACCGGGTCCCAAGCGATCAAACGACCGAAAGCCTTGCCCGTCGGCGGCTTGCTGTTCGCCAGCATTCCAAGATTCCAGCCGATACCGCTCATCGGCGACATCGGCCCTGCGGTGTCCTGCCCTTTCCAGTCGTCTTCGGTGCCTAGCACCAGCGGTACGTTATGTGCCGGGATGTAGGCGAGACCGGTGAGCGGGCTGAAGGACATCGATTGCCAGTTGTGGCCGCCAAAGGGTCCGGGAACCGCTTCGAACGGCGTGTCAGCGGGCGTTCCTTCGCGTGTCTCGATCGGCCGACCGTTGGGATCGAAGCCGAATGCCCAGGTCTGATTGACGAAGTTCTTCGCCGAAATGAACTTGCCGTTGGTGCGGTCGAGGACGTAGAAAATGCCATTCTTAGGCGCGTGCAGGATCACCTTGCGAGTACTGTTGCCGATCTTGATGTCGGTCAATATGAGGTCCATGACCGAATCGTAGTCCGAGGTGTCGCGCGGATTTTCCTGATAATGCCAGACGTATTTGCCGGTATCGAGATTGAGCGCGACGATCGACGATGTAAAAAGGCTGTCGCCGCCGGCCGGGCTGCGCTTGGCTTTCGCCCACGGCCCGGGTTGGCCGGTACCGAAGTACAGCAGGTTCAGTTCCGGATCGATTGCCATGGTGTTCCAGACATTGCCGCCGCCGCCGTTCTCCCAATACTTGGTGCTCGGGTCCCAGGTATGCGCAGCCATGGTCTGTGATTCGTCTTCAGCCGGCTTCGACGGATCGCCGGGCGTAACGAACCAGCGCCATTTCATATCGCCCGTTTCGGCATCGTAGGCGGTAACGTAGCCGCGAACACCATATTCACCGCCGCCGTTTCCGACGATGACTTTACCCCTGACGACATAGGGCGCAGCGGTGATGGTTATCTTGCGCGCACTGTCCGTCTTCGTATCCTGTTCCCATACTTTCCTGCCGGTCGCCGCATCGATGGCGATAAGGCGGGCGTCCAACGATCCGACGTAGACCTTGCCGTTGGATACGGCGACGCCCCGGTTCACGACATCGCAACAGGCTTTCGAGCCGACGGTACGCGGCGTTTGGGGGTCATAGGTCCAAATCCGCTTTCCGCTGCGCACGTCGATGGCATGGACGACGGACCACGGTGCCGTCACGTACATGACCCCGTTTACCACGATCGGTGTCGCCTCGACGCCGCGTGTCGATTCAAGATCGTAGGACCACGCGAGTCCGAGCTTTGCGACATTGCCGGCATCGATCTTCTTGAGTCGGCTGAAACGGGTTCCGGCGTAGTCCAGACCGTTAGTCGGCCAATCCTTGCCATTCTTGGCGTTGGCGATAATCTTCGCGTCGTCGACTGCGACGACCTTGGGTGCCGCCATTCCGGCACCGATGCCGCAGAAGCAACCGGTCAACACCAAAATCGCTGCGGGGGCCAATTTTCGGGCCCAGCGGCGAAATTGGGGACGGTGAAACTGGATTGTATTCATTCCATTTTCCTCCCTTTGAGTTGTCGTAGCTGCCTACGGTGGTCCCAGGTGGGAGGCCCGTGGCGGTGCAAACGCGATACTTGGATTTATCTTCCCGTAGGAAAAGTGTTACCTAAAGTGGATCCCTAAGTCAAGACATTCGCTGATTGTCTGCTTGGGAGACGATCTACAGTCTTCAACTCGGCGTGAGCAGGCCGGTCGCTGTTCACGGTTAAGCCTGCCGCCACTATTCCTTGTGGCGGTAACTGATACGATATATCGCGCCGGCGTGGTCGTCCGCCACGAGCAGCGAGCCGTCGGCCATCACCTCGATGTCGGCCGGCCGGCCCCACGCCGACTCGCCCTGCAGCCAGCCTTCGGCGAATACCTCCTGGCGCACCGCCTTGCCGCCTTCCACGATCACGCGTTTGATGCGATAGCCGATCTTGCTCGCGCGGTTCCAGGAGCCGTGCTCGGCGATGAAGATGTTGTTGCGGTATTCCGCGGGGAATTGCGTGCCGGTGTAGAAGCGCATGCCGAGCGCGGCCACGTGCGGCCCGAGCTTCACCGCCGGCGGCGTGAATTCCGAGCAGGGACGCTTGGCGTAGCCCGGGTCGGGTGTGTCGCCCTGATGGCAATACGGAAAGCCGAAATGCATGCCGGCCCTGGGCGCGTGGTTGAGCTCGTCCGAAGGGATGTCGTCACCCATCATGTCGCGGCCGTTGTCGGTGAACCACAACTCCCCGGTGACGGGGTCGAAGTCGAAGCCGACGCTGTTCCTGACGCCGCGCGCGAACACTTCGTAGCCGGAGCCGTCGGGACGGATGCGCGCGATCAGGCCGTGGCGCGCATCGGGCTCGCACACGTTGCAGGGCGCACCCACCGGCACGTAGAGCCAGCCGTCGGGGCTGAAGCGAAGGTATTTCCAGCCGTGGTGCGTCTCGCCGGGGAATTTGTCGCTGACTGCCACCGGCCGCAGCGCGCCGGTTGGATTGGATTCGAGCCTGGCTTCGATATCGTCGTAACGCAGGATGCGATCGACCGCGCCCACGTAAAGCGCGCCGTTCGCGAACGCCAGGCCGGTCGGCATGTCGAGGCCCGTGGCCAGGGTGTACAAGCGCGTGGCTTTTCCGTCCTTGTGCTTGAGTGCATAGACGTTGCCGGCGCCGCGCGAGCCGACGAACAGCGTGCCTTTGTCGCCCCAGGCCATGCCGCGCGCGTTGGGAACGTTGCTGGCGAAAACCGTGATCTGGAATCCCGGCGGCAGCCGGATCTTGTCCAGCGGCGGACGTTGCGCCTGGGCGCAGGCGGCGGCGAGACCGGCGAGCACGCAGAAAATGAAACGCACTAGCTTGAACGCAGAGTTTATGTTCATAGGCTAACCCCCAATATTCCGTGCAGCGTGAGGCCGCGTTGACCGGCAACTTGTGGCCGACGGCTGCGCGTCAATTTTCAATCTTGTCTTGCTTGGCCAACTCATCTTGCCACGCTATACCCACTAGCGGGGTCGAAACCGGTCCGGCGCTCCTTTGGATAGCGAATGCTAGTGCCAAAGCGCGTGAACGTAAATCCGCTGCCCGTGCAGCACTTTTGTTCAAGCCGTGTTTCCGACATGCCGAGCATTTGCCCAACGTGCATTTGCGACAAATAGCGCAAGGGCAGCCCGCGCACCATCGACGTCTTGTAACGGGGTTAACCGGCCTGCCGTAACCGGCAATTGTACGTGGCACACCA
>JADGRR010000136.1 GCA_017880745.1 Burkholderiales bacterium | reverse complement strand
CACCGCCAGCGCCGCGACCGGCGCCGTTTCGGTGCGCAGGATGCGCGGCCCCAGGCTGACCGGTTCGAATCCGCTGGCTTCGGCAGCCTGGTATTCGGATGGCGCGAGACCGCCTTCGGCGCCGATCAGCAGCACCACTGCGCCTGAGCGCGGCACCTGCTTCAGCGGCGTTGCCGCATTCGGTGACAACAGCAGCCGCCGCTTGCCGCGATCGGCCGCCGCGAGATAGCCGAAGAGCGTCTGTACCGGCGCAACTGCGGGCACGCGGTTGCGTCCGCATTGTTCGCAGGCGGCGATGACCACATGCTGCCAGTGCTGCAGGCGCCTGTCGGCGCGCTCGCCGGTGAGCTTGACCACGCTGCGTTCGGTGGCGAGCGGGACGAGGGCGCTGACGCCGAGCTCGGTGGCCTTCTGCAGGCTGTAGTCCATGCGCTCGCCTGCGGAGATGCCCAGTGCCAGCGTGATCTCCAGCGGCGATTCGCGCTCGTCTGCGTGGAACTCGATCAGGCGCACGCGGGTTTCGCGCTTGCTTACGGCGACGAGCCGGGCCCGATATTCCCCGCCCTCACCGTTGAACAGGTTCAGCGTGTCGCCCACCTGCAGGCGCAACACGGTTGTCGCGTGGCGGGCGGCGGCTTCGGGCAGCGCGATTTCCGCGCCGGGAGAGAGAGGCGAATTGCAGTACAGGCGCGTTGCGGCAGATCGGGGCGATAGCGGCTTCATGTTAAAATTCTAACACTCGATCGCCTGGCTTCTCAGACATATGGCAAGCGCGCGCAACTGCAGGAGAAGTGCTTGAGCCACGCCATCGCAGTCGAGAACCTGGTCAAGCGTTACGGCCGCGTCGAGGCCGTGGACGGCCTGAGCTTCCAGGTCGAACGCGGCACCACCTGCGCGCTCCTCGGTGGCAACGGCGCCGGCAAGACCACCACGCTCGCGATCCTGCTCGGCGTGCTGCTCCCCACCTCCGGCAGCGTGCGCGTGCTCGACGTGGACATGGCGCGCGAGCGCTACCGCGCCCTGCCGCGCATGAATTTCACTTCACCCTACGTCGAGCTGCCGAAGAAACTCACGGTGGAGGAAAATCTGGTCGTCTTCTCCCACCTCTACGGCCTCCGGCAGATCCGGCAGCGCATCGCCGAACTCGCGGCGCAGTTCGAGTTCGCGCCGCTGCTCAAGCGCCATTACGGCACGCTTTCCGCCGGCCAGCGCACGCGCGTTTCGGTGGCGAAGGCGCTGCTGAACCGGCCCGAGGTGCTGCTGCTGGATGAGCCCACTGCCTCGCTCGACCCGGACATCGCCGACCGCATCCGTACGCACCTGGTCGAATATCAGCGGCAATCCGGCGCCACGCTGCTGCTCGCCTCGCACAACATGGTCGAAGTCGAGCGCATCTGCCATCAGGTGCTGATGATGAAAGCGGGACGCATCGTCGATCGCGGCTCGCCGTCCGAACTGATCGCGCGCTACGGCCGCAGCAGCATGGAGGAAGTGTTCCTGGACGTGGCGCGCGCCGAGCATCGGCCGGCCGAGGTGGCCGCGGACGAGGTGCACGGATGAGCGGCTCGCTGCAAAGGATCTACGGCATGGTGCTGCGCCACGTTTATCTGTGGCGCAGGTCCTGGGTGCGCGTGCTCGAAACCGCTTACTGGCCGACGATGAACATGGTGTTGTGGGGCTTCATCGCCAAGTTTTTCGCCAGCAATTCCGCCGTCGTGGCGCAGGTGCCGGCACTGCTGATCTCCGGCCTGCTGCTGTGGGAAGTGCTGTTCCGCGGCCAGCTCGCGTTCGCGCTCGCCTTTCTCGAGGAGCTGTATTCGCGCAACCTCGGGCATCTGTTCGTCAGCCCGCTCAGGCCGATGGAGCTGATCGCATCGATGATCGCGGTGAGTTTCCTGCGCACCTGCGTCGGCGTCGGCGCCGCGGTGGCGCTGGCGATCGCGCTGTATGCGGCCTCGATTTTCGACCTGGGACTGCCGCTGATCGCGTTCTTCGCCAACCTGCTCGTCACCGGCTGGGCGGTGGGGCTGATGGTGGCGGCGCTGGTGCTGCGTTACGGCCTGGCCGCGGAAAACCTCGCCTGGGGCGTGATTTTCGTCATCGCGCCGATTTCGGGCATCTACTATCCCGTAAGCGTGCTGCCCGGCTGGCTGCAAAGCGTGGCCTGGTGCCTGCCGACCAGCTATGTGTTCGAAGGCATGCGCGGCGTGCTGCTCGAGGCTGTGTTCAAGTGGGACCTGTTCTTCGGTGCGGTGGCGCTGAATGCGGTCTATGTTGCAGCGGGTGTAGGCATATTCTTCACCGCTTTTCGCGGCGCGCGCCAGCGCGGGGCCTTGTTGCAGATGGGGGAGTAGGCCTGCGCGACAAGATCGGCAGCCGCAATGCCGGTCGAGCAATGAAGTACCGGGAGCACCATGCATGCGAACGTTTCGACATTTTTCCCCTTCATGAAATCCATTGATTTCAAGTAGACTGGCCTATATTCTGGCCTGCCCATCTGCAATAGATCTGATTCTCGAACGATGAGGAAACTGGATGCTGAAAAACCCTCGTAGCCGGAGCGGGCCGGCGGCCCCGGTTTCCCGCGCGACCGCGAAGCGGCTGGTCGATCTGGGCGCCTGCATCGATTTTCTCGATCGGACCGGCAAGCTGGTGCGCGTGCGCTCCGAGGTGGATGCCCGGCACGAACTGGCCGGCATCGCCAGGCGCTTCGAGGGCGGAAAGTGCGTCCTGTTCGAACACGTCAAGCGCAGCGCGCACCCGGTGCTGGTCGGGCTGTTGTGGAACCGGGAGATCGCCGGCGCGCTTTTCGGCGTGCCCTGGCGCGAGGTTCCATTCGTCATTGCCGCTGCGCTGGGCCCGTGGCAGAAGGACAAGGCAGCCTTGCCGGCGCGCATCCTGCGGCAGGCGCCGGCGAACGAAGTGATCGAAAAGACGGTCGATCTTTCCAGGCTGCCGATTCCGGTGCATGCCCTGAAGGACGGGGGCCGTTACCTGGATTCATCGCTGGTCCTGGCGCGCAACCCGCGCACCGGCGGCCTCAATGTCTCGGTTCACCGCATGATGGTGACGGCAAAGGATCGTCTGAGCTTTCTGATCGATCCGGGACGGCATCTGGGCGAGTACGTGGAAGCGGCGGAGGAGCGCGGTGAGTCTCTGCCGGTGACCATCAACAACGGCATGGGGCTTGCGCCCTGGATCGTCTCCACGCTGCCGCGACTCGGCGACGGCAAGCCCGCGATCGCGCATCACATGATCGGCCGCCCCGTCGACCTGATGCAGGCGCAGACCGGGGACGTGCCCGCGTATGCCGATGCGCAGTTCGTGATCGAAGCCGAGGTTCTGCCCGGGGTGCGGGAATTCGAAGCCCCGTTTGCCGATGTCACCGGTTACTACACCGAACGCGACAAGCGCTGGGTGATGAAGGTGAATGCCATCACGCGCCGCGAAAAGCCGGTGTTTCATACCATTCTGTCCGGGCAGGAGGTGTGGAACGCGGTCGGATTCACCGCCGAGGCGGCCATATTCCACGCCGTCCATGCCAAGATACGGCAGATCAAGGCCGTGTTCCTGCCCCCGGGCGGCTGCGGCTTCTACGAGGCGGTGGTGCAGGTGGAGAACACACGCGCCGGAATCGGGCAGGACGTGATCCGGGAGACGTTCCGCGCCTTCCGCTCGCTTTCGCGGGTGATCGCCGTCGACACGGACGTGGACATTTTCAATCCGGTGGACGTGGACTGGGCGCTGACGACCCGTTTCAACGCCGACACCGACCTGATGCTGCTGCCGGGGGAGGAAGGGCATATCCTCAATCCCATGGTGACCTTGAATCCGGACGGCAAGGGCGGCACCATCACCAAAGTGGGCATGGATGCCATGGTTCCCTTCGAGCAGAAGGGCGAGAAATTCGAGCGGGTGCAGTTTCAGGAAGTCGATCTCAAGCGCTACGACATCAAGTACGATTAGTCCGTCGGCGTGGCAGCACCTGGACGGGATCCAGCTGCACCGGGCGCGCAACGCATGACGGGCAGCCATTCAACCAGAGGAGGACGTATGAAAAAATGCATTCTGCTGTGCCTGGCACTGCTGGGGGCGCTGGCTATGCCGGCGCAGGCCGCAGACAAGATCAAGATCGGATTCATCAGCACCCTGTCCGGACCGGGCGGCGTGCTCGGCGCGGCCATCCGCGACGGCTTCAACCTCGCCCTGGAGCACACCGGGGGCAAGGTGGGCGGTCTGCCGGCGGAGGTGCTCGTCGAGGACGACCAGCAGAAGCCCGACGTCGCGCGGCAGCTCGCCGATCGCATGATCAAACGCGACAAGGTCGACCTGATGACCGGCATCGTGTTCCAGAACCTGCTGCAGGCGGTGGAGCAGCCGGTGCTGCAGTCCCAGACCTTCTACATCAGCCCCAACACCGGGCCCTCGGATTTGGCAGGGGAGAAGTGCAACCCCTATTTCTTCGCCGTCTCCTGGGTGAGCGACAGCTACTCCGAAGCCACCGGCAAGAACGTCAACGACAAGGGTTACAAGAATGTTTTTGTCATCGCGCCCAATTATCCCGGCGGCGTCGATGTCGTCAACGGTTTCAAGCGCTATTACAAGGGCGCGTATGCGGGTGAAATCCTGACCAAACTCGGACAACTCGATTACGCCGTGGAACTGTCGCAGCTGCGCGCGGCGAAGCCCGACGCGGTATTCTTTTTCCTGCCCGGCGGGATGGGCGTGAATTTCCTCAAGCAATACCATCAGGCCGGCCTGAACAAGGAAGTGCCCTTGTTCGGCACCGGCTGGTCCTTCGATCAGGACACCCTCGCCGCGGTGGGCGAGCCGACGCTCGGCGCGCTTAACGCCGCCCACTGGAACCTGGACCTGGACAACCCGCAGAACCGGAAATTCGTCGCCGATTTCGAGAAGAAATACGGCCGGCTGCCCAACGAGTACGCCTCGCAGGGCTACGACGCGCTCATGCTCATGGATGCGGCGGTGCGCGACGTCAAAGGCAAGATCGAGGACAAGGCGGCGATGAGAAAAGCGCTGGAGACGGCCAACTTCAAGTCCGTGCGCGGGGCCTTCAGGTTCAACCGCAACCACTTCCCGGTGCAGAATTACTACCTGCGGCAGGTGGTGAAGGACGACAGGGGACGCTTCGTCAACAAGACCGTCGGAACCATATTCACCGATCATCCCGACGCCTACGTGTCGGCATGCAAGATGTAAGTGCCGTGGGAGCGAGCTTGCTCGCGATTGCGTCGGATATCGCGAGTCCCCGAGGGGGACCTCGTTCAGGGCGCAAGCTCGCTCCCACAATGTGCTGAGACTTTGCTTGATTTCCCCAGAGAAGACCGGCCTAAGCAAGTGCCATTCGACGCCGGCACCACTGGTGACGTGCGGTTGTGGCTGCCCCGTCGTGCATGGGTCGCTGGGTCCATAGTTCCATTGCGCCGGTGAAGCGCGAGCACGGATGACCTGGCTGCTATTTCTCGAGCAGTGCCTGAACGGCTTGCAGTTCGGGCTGATGCTGTTCCTGCTGGCGGCCGGCCTGACGCTGGTGTTCGGCATCATGGACCTGATCAACCTGGCGCACGGTTCGCTCTACATGATCGGCGCCTACCTCGCGGCGACGCTGACGCAGGCCACCGGTTCCTTCGCCTGGGCGCTGCCGCTGGCGGTCGCGGCCACCGGCGTACTGGGCATGCTGCTCGAGGTTTCGGTGTTGCGCCACCTTTACCGGCGCGATCACCTGAGCCAGGTGCTTGCCACCTTCGCCCTGATCCTGATTGCCAATGAAACCACGCGCACGATCTGGGGCGTGCAGTCGCTCGCCCTCAACGTGCCGCAGGCGCTTTCAGGGTCCGTGGAGCTGCTGCCGGGCGTCAACTACCCGGCGTTTCGGCTGCTGATCATCGCCGTGGGCCTCGCGGTGGCGGCGCTGCTGTACCTGCTGGTGGCGCACACGCGGGTGGGCATGTGGGTGCGCGCCGGAGCCTCCAACCGGGACATGGCCACGGCCATGGGCACCAACATCAAACTGCTGTTCACACTGGTATTCGGCGTGGGCGCCGCATTGTGCGCGCTCGCCGGCGCGATGCTCGGGCCGTTGCTGGCGGTGCAGGTGGGCATGGGCGAGAGCATCCTCATTCTGGCGTTCGTGGTGGTGGTCATCGGCGGCATCGGCTCGATTCGCGGCGCCTTCGTCGGCGCGCTGCTGGTGGGCATGACCGACACGCTGGGCCGCGCTTTCATTCCGGTCGGCCTGAAGGGCCTGTTGTCGACCTCGTTCGCCGATGCGGCAGGACCTGCGCTCGCCTCGATTTCGATTTACCTCACCATGGTGGTCGTGCTGTTCTGGAAGCCGCAGGGGCTGTTTCCGGTGAGAAATTGAGCATGGGATTCCAGGGGATATCGCGTCGCCATGTGTGGCCTCTGGCGGCGCTCGCACTGGCGATCGCTTTTCCGAAGCTGGCCGTGGCTGTCGGCCAGGACTTCTACGTGAGTTTTGGCAGCCGGCTCTTGATCATGGCGCTCTTCGCGTCCAGCCTGAACCTGCTGGTGGGTGTGGGCGGCATGGTGAGCCTGGGGCACGCGGCCTTCTATGGGCTCGGCGCCTATGCAGTGGGCATCACATCGGCGCAATGGGCGGGGACGATGGGCGAACACGCGCTCCTCGCCTGGCCGCTGGCGATGCTGGCGAGCGGTACGCTGGCCTTGGGCGTCGGCGCCGTCAGCCTGCGCACGCGGGGCGTGTATTTCATCATGATCACCCTGGCGTTCGCGCAGATGCTCTATTACGTCTTCGTCTCGCTCAAGGCGTTCGGCGGCGACGACGGCATGTCGCTGGCGCAGCGTTCGCGCTTCGCCGGGCTCGATCTGGGCTCGGACGTGACGTTCTACTATGTCGTGCTGGCGCTGTTTGCGGCGGCGCTGCTGTTTCTCGGCCGGCTGGGCGATTCCCGCTTCGGTGTCGTGCTGCGCGGCATCAAGGACAACGAAGTTCGCATGGAGTCGTTGGGTTTCGCCACCTACCGTTTCAAGCTCGCCGCATTCGTGATTGCCGGGACCCTTGCCGGTCTTGCCGGAGCGCTGATGGCGAACCAGAACAGCTTCATCAGCCCGAACATGATGCACTGGGAGCAGTCGGGGGTGGCGCTGGTGATGGTGGTGCTGGGCGGCCTGGGCTCGCTGTGGGGCGGGCTCGCCGGGGCCG
>JADGRR010000007.1 GCA_017880745.1 Burkholderiales bacterium | reverse complement strand
CGCGATGACCTCGATAGCAGTAATTGACTACGGCATGGGCAACCTGCGCTCGGTATCCAAGGCGCTGGAGCACGTCGCGCCGGATGCGGACGTGCGGGTCACCTCCGATCCCGACGTGGTGAGGCGCGCCGGGCGCGTGGTGTTCCCGGGCCAGGGCGCGATGCCCGACTGCATGCGCGAGCTGGATGCCAGGGGCTTGCGTCCGGCAGTGCTCGAGGCAGCGCGCTCGAAGCCGTTTCTCGGCATTTGCATCGGCTTGCAGATGCTGTTCGAGCGCAGCGAAGAAGGCGATACGCCCGGACTTGGCGTATTTCCCGGGCAGGTCAGGCGTTTTCCGCCGGGGGCGATGAAAGACGCGCAGGGCGGCAAGCTCAAGGTGCCGCACATGGGCTGGAACGAGGTGATGCAGGCCGAACCGCACACGCTGTGGCGGGGGATCGCCGACGCCAACCGTTATTATTTTGTGCACAGTTATTACGTCGAGGCGGGTACGCCGGAACTGGTGGCCGGGTACAGCATCTACGGTTTCCCCTTTACCTGCGCCGTGGCGCAGGATAATATTTTCGCTGTGCAATTCCATCCCGAGAAGAGCCAGACCGCCGGCCTTGCGCTGCTCGCCAATTTTGTAACCTGGAATCCGTGACCTGGAACGCCTAGGCGCCCGCTCTCCCTCTTTCCTCACAGTCAGAACAACACATGCTTATCATCCCCGCGATCGATATCAAGGAGGGGCGCGCCGTACGCCTCGAACAAGGCAACATGGACAAGGAGACCGTGTTCTCCGACGATCCGGCGGCGGTGGCCAGGCATTGGCTCGACCAGGGCGCGCGCAGGCTGCACTTGGTTGATCTGAATGGTGCGGTTGCGGGCAAACCGCGCAACGAGAGCGTGATCAAGGACATCGTCAGCGCGGTTGGCGGCCGGATCCCGATACAAATGGGCGGCGGCATCCGCGATCTGGACACCGTCGAGCGCTATCTCGACGACGGCATCAGCTACATCATCATCGGCACGGCAGCGGTGAAGAATCCCGGGTTCCTGCAGGACGCCTGCAGCGCCTTTACCGGTCATATCATCGTCGGCCTGGACGCGAAGGACGGCAAGGTGGCGGTGGAAGGCTGGTCGAAAATGACCGGGCACGACGTGATCGACCTGGCGCGCAAATTCCAGGATTATGGCGTCGAAGCCGTGATCTATACCGATATTGGCCGCGACGGCATGCTCAACGGGGTCAACATCGAGGCCACGATAAGACTGGCGCGCGAGCTCGTCGTACCGGTGATCGCGAGCGGGGGGTTCACCAATCTCGCCGACGTCAAGGCCCTGTGCAAGATCGAATCCGAAGGTATCACCGGAGTTATCACCGGACGTGCCATATACCAGGGGACGGTGGATTTCAAGAAGGCGCAAGCGATGGCGGACAAACTGGGACAAGGAAAAAAGGAGAAGGGAGAAGGCTGAGCGCGGGGGGTGACGTTACTTCCCCTCGTCCCGACTCCCACCCCATGGGCCTGGCCAAGCGCGTGATTCCCTGTCTCGATGTCACCCGCGGCCGCGTGGTGAAGGGTGTGAATTTCGTCGGCTTGCGCGATGCCGGCGATCCGGTTGAAATTGCGCGCCGCTACGACGACCAGGGCGCCGACGAGCTTACCTTCCTCGACATCACCGCGAGCTCGGATGAGCGCGACATGATTCTGCATATCGTCGAGGCGGTGGCGGCGCAGGTGTTCATCCCGCTCACCGTGGGGGGCGGCGTGCGCAAAGTCGAGGACGTGCGTCGTTTGCTGAACGCCGGAGCCGACAAGGTGTCGATCAATACCTCCGCCGTGCAAAACCCGCAACTGGTGGCGGACGCCTCCGGCCGCTACGGCGCACAATGCATCGTCGTGGCCATCGACGCTAAACGCGTCGATCCGAATGCGGACGTCGAGAGCACCGGCACGGAGCAAGCCGGTATCGAACCGCGCTGGGAGGTGTACACCCACGGCGGGCGCAAGCGCACCGGTTTGGACGCGGTGGCATGGGCGCGTAGAATGCAGGCGCTGGGTGCAGGCGAAATCCTGCTCACCAGCATGGACCGCGACGGCACCAGGTCCGGTTTCGATCTGGCGCTGACGCGCGCGGTGGCCGAGGCGGTGGACGTGCCCGTGATCGCCAGCGGCGGTGTCGGCAATCTCGAGCACCTGGCCGCGGGCATACTCGAGGGCAGGGCCGATGCAGTGCTCGCCGCAAGCATTTTCCATTACGGCGAGTACAGCGTGCGCCAGGCGAAAGAGCTGATGCGGTCCAAGGGCATCGAGGTGAGGTTATGATGGGTCTGGCACCGACCGGAAAGTGCAGACCGAATACCGTGGAGCGTGAGCCATGGCGGGTTTCCACGCTTCGCCGCAGCTGCCTCACGCTTCACACTGGATGGCGGAGATGGACTGGCTCGACAAGGTGAATTGGGATGCGAACGGTCTCGTGCCGGTGATCGCGCAGGAGGCGGCGAGCGGCAAGGTGCTGATGTTCGCCTGGATGAACCGCGCGGCGCTGGAGCAGACGGTTGCCAGCGGCGAAGCGGTGTATTGGTCGCGCTCGCGCCGGAAATTGTGGCGCAAGGGCGAGGAGTCTGGCCACGTGCAGAAGGTGCGCGAGCTGCGTCTGGATTGCGACGAGGACGTAATATTGCTTTGCGTGGAGCAGGTTGGCGGCATCGCCTGCCACACCGGCCGGCACAACTGTTTTTTCCAGAAGTACGCGGACGGAAAATGGGTCGTGACAGACCCGGTAGTCAAAGACCCCAATGACATCTACCGCAAAGGAAAGTCTGCCTGAGCCCGTCGCTTGATCAGGGCTTACCCGTGCTTGGGGAATATGCAGGGGGACGGATGGGAAGGGTCCCAAACCTTCCGCAGGCCCCCCGTACTAAAGGACAATCAAAATGAGCGACATACTCGAACGCCTGGCTGACGTGGTCGAGGCGCGCAAGGGCGGCGACGCCGATGCATCCTACGTTTCACGGCTGTTCGCGCGCGGCGAAGACGCGATCCTGAAAAAGATCGGCGAGGAGGCGACCGAGACGGTCATGGCGGCCAAGGACGGCGACAAGTTGCGCATCGTCGGCGAGACCGCAGACCTGTGGTTTCACTGCCTGATCATGCTGGCGCACTACGGCTTGCGTCCCACCGACGTGCTGTACGAACTGAGGCGCCGCGAGGGTATTTCCGGGATAGACGAGAAGGCGGCCAGGACCGAAAGTTCACGGGTCGAAGCCGAGCGCAAGTAAAGGGGCGCATCTTGGAAGACTGCGTTTTCTGCAAAATCATCGACGGCAGGATTCCGAGCAAGAAACTGTACGAGGATGAGGACATTTTTGCGTTCCACGACATCCACCCGGTGGCGCCGGTGCACTTCATGGTCATCCCCAAGGTGCACATTCCCTCGCTGGCCGAAGTGGATTCGAGCCATCAGATGCTGCTCGGCAAGATGCTGGCGCTGGCGTCGAAACTGGCCATCGGGCAAGGCTGCGGCGACGGCTGGCGCACCATCATCAACACCGGGCGCGTCGGCCGCCAGGAGGTGTATCATTTGCATATGCACGTCATCGGCGGCAACGAAGTTCTGCCGCGGATGATAAAACGTTAGCGAAACTCCGCGCGGATGGTTCGTGTTTGCGGCGCTTCCGCTGGCTCAGGGAGATACGAGGCGGCCGCGCCCTCTGGTTCGGTCATTCCTTAGAGGAGTAAAGTCATGGGTTCGTTCAGTATTTGGCACTGGTTGATAGTTCTGGTCATCGTCATGCTGGTATTCGGCACGAAGAAATTGCGCAATATCGGCGCCGACCTGGGCGGGGCGGTGCGGGGGTTCAAGGAGGGAATGAAGGAGAGCACCTCCGACAAGCCCGCCGAGGCTGCCGGTAGTTCGCAGAAGATGGATGGCAACATCATCGAGGGCGAAATCAAAGAGAAGTCCAAGAGCGCATAGGCCGGGGCGCAACCAGGGCTTTGCGGCCCGCGCCCCTGTTTACCCTTCTCCCTACTCCCTCTTCTGCCACAAATGTTCGACGTCGGATTCTCCGAACTGATAGTCATTGCCTTGGTGGCGCTGATCGTGATCGGCCCGGAACGCCTGCCACGGGTCGCGCGCACCATGGGGGCCCTGTTAGGCCGCGCGCAACGCTATGTCAACGACGTCAAGGCCGACATCCAGCGCGAAGTGGATCTGGACGAACTGAAAAGCATCAGGTCTACGTTTCAGGATGCGGCAAAATCGGTCCAGCAGTCGGTGAGCCAGGTCGGCGACGAACTGCAGGCCGCCGGCGAGTCCCTGACCCATAGCGTCTCCGGCACTCCGGAGCACATGGCGGAGCCAACCGCAGCACCGCCCCTGGCCGCCGGCGAGTCCCTGACCCATAGCATCTCCGGCGCTCTGGAAAACCAGGCCGAGCCAACAGCGGCACCGCCCCTGGCCGCCGCGGCTGCCGACGAAACACAAACCGCTGCCGTGCAGATGGATCTCGGGCTGGAATCCAAGCCCGCCGCCGAGCCGGCGGCGCCCAAGGCTTGAGCGTAAGTGAGCGTGCAGGAAACGTTTATTTCCCATCTGGTGGAGCTGCGCGACCGGCTGCTGCGGTCGATCTACGCGGTGTTCGGGGTATTCGCGGTGCTCTGGTTCTGGCCCGGGCTGGCCACGATCTATGATCTGCTGGCGCTGCCGATGATGCGCACCTTGCCCGAAGGCACGCACATGATTGCCACAGGCGTCATCACGCCTTTCCTGGTGCCGCTCAAAGTCGGTCTGATGGCGGCGTTTCTGGTGGCGCTGCCCTACGTGCTCTACCAGGTCTGGGCCTTCATTGCGCCTGGTCTCTACACCCACGAAAAGCGCTTTGCCCTGCCGCTGGTGTTCGGCAGCACCCTGCTGTTCCTGGCCCGGGTCGCCTACTGCTATTTCGTGGTGTTTTCGTGGGTGTTCCGCTTCATCATTCAGTTTGCCCCCAAGAGCATCACGCCGGCGCCGGACATCGAGGCTTACCTGAGCTTCGTGCTCACCATGTTCGTGGCTTTCGGCGTTACCTTCGAGATCCCGTTGGTCGAGGTGGTGCTGGTGCGCACCGGCATGGTCACGATCGCAAAGCTCAAGGACATCCGTTCCTATGTGATCGTCGGCGCTTTCGTAGTGGCGGCGGTGGTCACGCCGCCGGATGTGGTGTCGCAGTTGCTCCTGGCAATCCCGATGTGCCTGTTGTACGAGTTCGGGATTTTGCTGGCGCAACTGATCGAGCGGTTCTTTCGCAAGGATGCGACCGAGGAAGCAGGCACATCGAACCCGGTCGAGCGCGGCGCGGCGGAACTGGAGGTTCCGCGGGGCGCGGCCGAAACCGAGCAGAAGCGGCTCAAGTAGACTTGTTTCAGTCCAGGCGTAGTAACTGCGCAAAATAGACGCGGCTGCGCGCCGCGGTTGTCTCGCGCCCGGTCGTCATCACACGGTGCGGCGGAGCGGTCGGTAGACCGGATCACTGGCCTTGGGGAGCCTGCGGCTCTACCGGCTGCCAGGTTCCCGCACATTCCTTGACGTAGGGGTAATAGGCTTGCGAGTCCGCGCAGTAATACCAATACCCCGCGGGTAGATCTGGCGCGGCCGGGGCGCTGCCCTGCTCAATGTAGACCGGCGGCGCAGACGGCATCACGGCATCCGGCGGATAGTAGGGAGGCGGGGGGTAATACCAGAAAGCTGGCGCAGCCAAGATTACGCCGAAGCCTGCGCGCGGTCCGCCGAAGTGATGGCCGCCGCTGTGAGCGCCGCTGAAGTGGTGGCCGCCAGAGTGCCCCCTGCCACCGCTACCGCGAGCGAATGCGGAGGTGCTCGCTACGGCGACCAACAGCATCATCAGCAAGGTCAGGACGCGACGTGTTCGCCGAATCCTGATTGGCCAACTGACCCCAGACGTGTCCGGTCGCATGACGGCAGAATCAGCGGGGCGGCGGGGTCCCGGGTGGCGGCGGCGGAGGTGACCCGGGTGGTGGTGGCGGAGGTGGTGTGTAAGGTGCGTCCGGATTCGAACTGGTGAGGTTTCCGTACACCGGGACTTTGTGGCCTCTCGCGTACATGCACTGGATGTACGCGTAGTCGTAGCGCCGTTGCAGGCCATACGCAGAGCCCTCTGCGGCGCCCGTTCCTGCCAGGGCGCCCACTGCCAGCCCGGTACCGGCTCCTACGGCGGCACCCCTGCTGCCATCGATGGCGGCGCCGGCCGCGGCGCCGACCAAGGTACCGACTGCGGCACTTTTGATCCCGCTGTCCGTGGCGGCTTGACTTGGCGCAGTCCCGCCTACCTGCGCGCTGGCAAATTGTCTGCAGTCGAAATCGTCGGCCCGAAATTGGTCGAAGCTCTTGCCGGTGCCAGGCAGCGCCATCACCGCTGGACCGGAGGGCAGCGTCGTGCACGCGCCAAGCAGCAGCGCTAGCAGGGGCGCGAGCCGAAATGCGCGGGTCATGGCCTGCAAATCCGGGCTAGGACGGCGGCTGCGGGGCGACCCGCTGCCAGCCTGCCGGACATTCCTTGACGTAGGGATAATAGGCCTTCGCGTCAGCGCAGTAGAACCACCAATTCGACTGCGACGGCGCGGGCGCCGCCTGCGCTCCTCCCTGTTCGATGTAAGTCGGCGGTGAGGAGGGTACTGCGACGACCTGCGGATAGTAAGGCGGATAGTAAGGTGGATAATAGTACGGAGGATACCAATAACCCGGAGCGCCGATGAAAACGCCAAAGTGCGCGTGTCCGCCATGATGCCATGCCAGTGCCGGCACGCTTGCGATCGCGCCGAACACAAACACGACTAGCGTCAACGTTGCTTTCACCGCTTTCATGAATACCAGCCCCACTAAAATAAAGCCTAGCACGCGCGCGCCGCTGCGAAGTACCTAAAGTGTTACCAAATGTAACACAGGCCACAGCCCACCCGCCCCTGCCGCTCATGTTGTTGGAGGGCATGCAAGTTTGACATGTTCCCGCAGGGCTTGGCGATCGCGGTCCCGAATCGTCGGGCGCCTGGCATGCAATAATGGGAACCGGCGGGGGCCATCCGGTGCGCCTGTCCTGGCCCAAATCCATGCATCGAGGAGGAGAAATCATGCAACTCAAACATTCTGTAATCGGCGGTTTGGTCTTGGCCCTGTGCGCGGGCGTTGCCGCGGCGCAGGATATCAAGATCGCGCACGTGTACGACAAGACCGGCCCGCTCGAGGCCTACGCCAAGCAGTCCAGCATCGGATTTGCGATGGGGCTCGAGTACGCCACCGGCGGCAAAATGGAGCTGCTCGGGCGCAAGATCGTCGTGATCGAGAAGGACACGCAGTCCAAGCCCGATGTGGGCAAGGCGCAGCTCGCCGCCGCCTACGGCGACGACAAGGTGGACATCGCGGTCGGACCGGTCAACTCCGGCGTGGCCCTGGCCATGCTGCCGGTGGCCGAGGAATACAAGAAAGTGCTGCTGGTAGAGCCGGCGGTGGCCGATTCGATCACCGGGGACAAGTGGAACCGGTACATTTTCCGCACCGCACGCAATTCGACGCAGGACGCGGTTGCCGGGGCGGCGACACTGAAGGGCGACGTCACGGTCGCGACCCTGGCGCAGGACTACGCCTTCGGCCGCGACGGCATCAAGGCGTTCAAGGAGGCGCTGGCCAAGGCCAACCCGAAGGCGAAGATCATCCATGAGGAATATGCGCCGGCCGCCACCAGCGACTTCACCGCTCCCGCGCAGCGCATCTTCGAGGTGCTGAAGGACAAGCCCGGGCGCAAAGTCCTCGCGATCATCTGGGCCGGACCGCATCCGATGGTCAAGATCATGGAGATGAAGCCGGAGCGCTACGGCATCGAGCTCGCGCCGGGCGGCAACATCCTGCCGGTGATGAAGACCTGGAAGGACTACGCCGGTGTGGAGGGCGCGATCTATTATTACTACGGCTTTCCGAAAAACAAGATGAACGACTGGCTGGTGAAGGAGCACGAGAAGCGCTATGGCCAGCCGCCGGATTTCTTTACCGCGGGCGGATTTGCAGCGGCGACTGCGGTGGTCGAGGGAATCAAGAAGGCGGGCAGCGCCGACACCGAGAAGCTGATCGCCGCTATGGAGGGCATGTCGTTCGACACGCCCAAGGGCAAGATGACCTTCCGCAAGGAGGACCATCAGGCGATGCAGAACATGTTCCACTTCCGCATCAAGAAAGCGCAGAAGGGGGAATGGGATTTGCTGGAACTGGTGCGCGAGATCCCGGCGTCGGAGATGCCGGTGCCGATCCAGAACAAGCGTTAAACCCGCGTATTTGCGCGCCGGTTCAACTCCGCGGGATCGAACGGACGCACGCGCCGTCCCTCCCGCGGCGATTGTCCGCCTGCGAAATTTTACATGTCCGAACCACGCTCCGGCGAACACCCGGTACTCGAGACGCACGACCTGACGATCCGTTTCGGCGGCCACGTCGCGGTCAACCGCGTGTCCTGCGCGTTCGGCCCGGGCACGCTCACCGCCATCGTCGGTCCCAACGGCGCGGGCAAAACGACTTACTTCAACCTGATTTCCGGCCAGTTGTCCGCAACCGGCGGCACGGTGAAGCTGTTCGGCGAAGACGTGACCTCGCTGTCCGCGCCGCAGCGCACGCGCCGCGGCATGGGGCGGGCGTTCCAGCTCACCAACCTGTTTCCCCGGCTGAGCGTGCTCGAAAACGTGCGCCTCGCGGTGCAGTCGCACGCCGCCATGGGCCTGAATTTGTTCTCCGTGTGGTCGAGCCATGTGGAACTGATCGAGCGCGCCGAGCATTATCTGCACCGCGTCAAGCTTGCCGACCGGCGCGATGCGCTGGCCTCGGCGCTGGCGCACGGCGACCAGAGGAAGCTCGAGGTGGCGATCCTGCTCGCGCTCGATCCCGACCTGTTCATGTTCGACGAACCCACGGCAGGCATGAGCGTGGACGAGGTGCCGGTAATCCTGGAGTTGATCCACGAGATCAAGAACCAGGGTGACAAGACCATCCTGCTGGTCGAGCACAAGATGGACGTGGTCAGGTCGCTGGCCGACCGCATCATCGTGCTGCACCAGGGCGAACTCGTCGCCGATGGCGAGCCGGCCGTGGTGATCGCCTCGCCCATCGTGCAGCAGGCCTATCTGGGGCTGGCCGGACATGAGTAATCTGCTCGCGCTCGCCGGCGTCAACACCCACATCGGCCATTACCATATTCTGCAGGGCGTGGACTTTGTCGTGCCGCACGGCGGACTCACCGTGCTGCTGGGCAGGAACGGCGCCGGCAAGACCACCTGCCTGCGCACCATCATGGGATTGTGGCAAGCCTCGGCCGGACGCATCGAGTTCGACGGCACTGACATCGCCAGGCGTTCGACGCCGGCGGTGGCACAACTCGGCATTGGCTACGTGCCCGAATCCATGGGCATCTTCACCGGGCTCACGGTGAGCGAGAACCTGACGCTGGCGGCGCGCGACGGACCGCTCGACGAGCGGCGCCTGGATTGGATGTTCAGGTTCTTTCCCGCGCTGAAAAAATTCTGGCATCTCCCGGCCGGCCACCTGTCCGGCGGGCAGAAGCAGATGCTCGCCATCGCGCGCGCCATCATCGAGCCGAAGAAGCTGCTGCTCGTCGACGAACCGACCAAGGGCCTGGCGCCCGCGATCATCGCCCACATGGTCGACGCATTCCGCGAACTGAAGCGCACCGACACCACCATCCTGCTGGTGGAGCAGAATTTCCATTTCGCGCGCACGCTGGGCGACACGGTCGCGGTGATGGATTCCGGCCGCATCGTCCATAGCGGCAGCATGAACGATCTGGCCGATGACGAGGCGCAGCAGCAGAAGCTCCTCGGCCTGTCGCTGGACGCGCACCAATGAGCGACGACGCGCTGCGCGTTCCGGGCATCGACAAGATACCGCTGGCGCTGATCCCGGCGATCGCGCTCGTGGCGCTGCCGCTGATCCCGAGTCTGCCGACCTGGGTCACGCTCACCGTTGCCGGCCTCGCCATGGGCATGATGATTTTCATCATGGCTTCGGGCCTCACCCTGGTGTTCGGCCTGATGGACGTCATGAATTTCGCCCATGGCGCGTTCATCACCATCGGCGCCTTCGTCGCCACCAGCGTGCTGATCCCGCTCGCCGGCTGGACCCAGGCGGACAGCCTGTGGCTGAACCTCGGCGCAATCATTCCCGCGATCCTGGCCGCCATGGCGGTGGCCGGGGCGCTCGGCCTCGTGTTCGAGCGCGTGATCATCATGCCCGTGTATGGCCAGCACCTGAAGCAGATCCTCATCACCATGGGCGGGCTGATCGTGGCCGAGCAGTCGATTCACGTGATCTGGGGTCCGGACATCATTCCGCTGCCCAAGCCGGCGACGCTGCGGGGCAGTTTCATTTTCGGCGACATCGCCATCGAGAAATACCGCGTCGTCGCCGTCATCGTCGGTCTTGCGGTATTCGCCGCCATGTTTCTGCTGCTCAACCGCACCCGTATCGGACTGCTGATCCGCGCCGGTGTCGAGGACAGCGAGATGGTGGAGTCGCTCGGCTACCGCATCCGCCGCGTGTTCGTCGGCGTGTTCGTCGCCGGCTCCGCCCTGGCCGGTCTGGGCGGCGTGATGTGGGCGCTGTACCAGGAGACGGTCAGCTCGGCCATGGGCATGCAGGTGATGATCCTGATATTCATCGTCATCATCATCGGCGGGCTGGGCTCGGTCGGCGGCTGCTTTATCGGCGCGCTGCTGGTGGGGCTGGTGGCCAACTACGTCGGCTTCCTCGCGCCCAAGATCGCGCTCGGCTCCAACATCCTGCTGATGGTGCTGATCCTGCTGTGGCGGCCGCAGGGTCTGTATCCGGTGGCGAAGCGATAAGCGCGATGCAGCGGCTTCTTTCCGGCGATTATCCGCGCAGCCGCGTACTCGGCATCGTGCTGGTGCTGATACTCGCCGGCCTGGCGCTCGCGCCGTTCGTGTTTCCGGGAACGCGTTCGCTCAACGTCGCGGCCAAGATCTGCGTGTTCATCCTGCTGGTGGCGAGCTATGACCTGCTGCTCGGCTACACCGGAATCGTATCGTTCGCGCACACCATGTTCTTCGGGCTCGGCGCCTACGGCATCGGCATCGCCGCAACCAGGCTGGGCCCGACCTGGTCGGGCCTCGCGGTGGGCAGCCTCGCTGCGCTCGCCCTGTCGGCGCTGCTGTCGCTGGCGATCGGCCTCCTGTCGCTGCGCGTGAAGACCATCTTCTTCGCCATGATCACGCTCGCCGTCGCCTCGTTTTTTGCCATCCTCGCCTCGCAACTGTCGTGGCTCACCGGCGGCGAGGACGGGCTTACCTACAAGCTGCCCGAGTTGTTGCTGCCGGGAACGAAGCTGCTCGAAGCGCCGCTGCTCGGCGTGGTAATCAGCGGCAGGATCGTCTCCTATTACATCGTGTTCGCAGGCGCACTGTGCCTGTTCCTGGCGCTGTTGCGGGTGGTGAATTCGCCCTTCGGCCGCGTGCTGCAGGCGATACGCGAGAACGACTTCCGCGCCGAAGCCATCGGCTACCGCAGCGTGGTCTATCGCAGCGCGGCCAACTGCCTGTCGGCGCTTGCCGCCACCGCCGCCGGCATTCTTTACGCAGTCTGGTTGCGCTACGTCGGTCCGGACACGACGCTGTCGCTCGACATCATGATCGACATTCTGCTGATGGTGGTGATCGGCGGCATGGGGACGCTGTACGGCGCGGTGATCGGGGCAACCTTGTTCGTAATCGCGCAGAACTATCTGCAGGATCTGATGAAACTCGCCAGCGACGCGGCCGCCGGAATACCGTTGCTGCCCAGCCTGGTGCACCCGGACCGCTGGCTGTTGTGGCTGGGGATCCTGTTCGTTCTCAGCGTGTATCATTTTCCTGCCGGCATTGTCGGCAGACTGCGGGGAAACAAATGACCATGACCTCCCATTACGTGACGGTGCTCGAGCGTGAACTGCATTACGTCGAGTGGGGCGCCGGCAACTCCCAGAGCGTCGTCATGTGGCACGGCTTGGCGCGCACCGGGCGCGACTTCGACGACCTTGCCGCAGCGCTGTCGCGGCGCTATCGCGTAATTTGCCCCGACATGCCCGGCCGCGGGCTGTCCCAATGGAGCCCCGAGCCCGACCGCGAATATTGCCTCGCGTTCTACGCCCGGCTGGCCGCGGCGTTCTGCGACGCCCTCGGCCTGTCGAGCATGCGCTGGGTCGGCACGTCGATGGGTGGGGCGATCGGGATCAAACTCGCCAGTCGAAATGGCGGGGCGCTTGCCGGCCGTATCGACAAGCTGGTGTTGAACGACAACGGCCCGCAACTGGCGCAGGCGGCGATCGAGCGCATCAGGAACTATGCTGCCAGTCCGGCGGCGTTTGCCAAGGTGAGCGAGTTGGAAGCCTATTTTCGCAAGGTTTATGCGCCTTACGGGATGCTCACCGACCGCGAATGGGTGAAGCTCACGGAGACATCCGCGCGGCGCCTGCCCGACGGCCGCGTCACGCCGCATTACGATCCAAACATGGTGCGGCAGTTCATCAATTATCCACACGACTATGATCTGTGGCCGGAATACGACGCGATCGACATTCCGGTCCTGTGCCTGCGCGGCGCGAATTCGGACCTGCTGCTCGCCGAGACGGCGCAGGCGATGCGCGAGCGCGGCCCCGGGGCGCGCGTGGTGGAGATCGCCGGTTGCGGTCATGCCCCGGCGCTCAATGTACCGGGGCAGATCGGATTGGTGGAGGCGTTTCTCGCCGCCTGAGCGATACCCCCTCGCAGCGGCGAGGCAGATTGCGCGCGCAATCCGCGTATAGCTGATTGCAAAATGAGGAGGCCCGGGTGGAAACGGAAGGGTCCCCCCCTCTTCCTTGGCTCCGCATGCTCCCCTAACTCGGGGGCCGTTTCGTTGATTCCAAAACAGCTTCTCTTATTCGAGCGGGCGTTGCGCTTTGGGTCGCTTGCCCACTTGCACCGGGAGTTCCAGTTCGTTCGGGCCGCGTTTGAGCTTTAGCATGATCTGTTTGCCCGGGGCCAGGGCCACGATCAGCGTGCGCATGGAGTCTGGGTCCCCCGCGTGCTTGCCGTCCACCGTCAGCACGATGTCGCCGGGTTTGATGCCGGCGCGGTCGGCGGGGCTGCCGCGCTGCACTCCGGCGACGAGCACGCCGGCGGCGGTGCCGAGCTTGAACGAGTCGGCAAGGTCGGCCGTGATTTCCTGCAATTCCACACCGACCCAGCCGCGCGTCACCGCGCCGGTTTCGATCAACTGCTCCATCACCTGTTTCGCGGTCGAAACCGGAATCGCAAAGCCGATGCCGATCGATCCGCCGGTTTGGGAAAGTATCGCGGTGTTGATCCCGACCAGATTTCCGGACGAGTCGATGAGCGCGCCGCCGGAGTTTCCCTGATTGATTGCAGCGTCGGTCTGGATGAAATTCTCGAACGTGTTGATCGAGAGGCCGGTCCGGTGCAGTGCGGAAATAATGCCCATGGTGACCGTCTGGCCGACGCCCAGCGGGTTGCCGATGGCGAGTACCACGTCGCCGACCCTGAGGTTTTCCGCCTGGCCCAGGGTGATCGCCGGCAGGTTCTGCGCGTCCACGTGCAATACCGCCAGGTCGGTTTCGGGATCGTTGCCCACCACCTTGGCGGGAAGTTTCTTGCCGTCGGAAAGCGCCACCTCGATCTCGTCTGCGGCCTCGACCACGTGCTGGTTGGTCAGAATGTAACCCTTGTGGCTGATGATAACGCCCGAGCCCAGGCCGAAGGCGCGTTGCGCCTCGTCCTCGAGGCGCTCGCCGAAGAAATGGCGGAACAAGGGGTCGTTCAAGAAAGGATTTTTCGGCCGCTTCACTTCCTTGCTGGTGAAGATGCTGACCACGGCCGGCACCGCCTTGCGCACGGCATCGCTGTAGGAAACGGTCTTGCCGCTGACGCTGGCAACGCCGGGAAGCTCCGCCTGGTTCACCTCGACCGCGGTGGTGGCCTTTCCAGGCAGCCATTCCGGCTTCAGCGTCGCGACCACGAACAGGATGGCGAGGCAGATGGTGGCTGTTTGCGCGAAGGTCAGCCAGAGTCGGTACATCGCGTGCATGTCCTTAAAGTTCGTTTCAAGATGAAGGGGACCAAGGTGGGGACGGAAGGGTCCCACCCCTTCCTCGGCCCGTCATGGTCCCCTAGGTCAGGGGCTGTTTCAGTCAATCCGAAACAGCCTCTAAGTGCAAATTACAATACAAAAGGGAATACATCCCCTCATGCTGCCGGGGATTCGGGGCCGTTTCGATAATCCTGAAACGGCCTCTTGGTGTTGCGTAAATGATCCGCCAGCTTGTGTGCGGGGACAATTCTCGCTGGCTTTTGCAGCGGGTGCCGCAATGCAACGCGAGGAACTGAACCGTTACCCGGACGGCTTGTTGGAGATCTCCCGATTTCGAGATTATTGCCCAAATGGGCTGCATGTGGAAGGGCGCGGCGAGATGTGCCGCAGCGTCAGTGGGGGTGACGGCGAGCGTCGATCTGGTTCAGACCGCGCTCAGCGACGGGGCTGACGCCATCGTGGCGCACCATGGCAATTTCTGGAGAGACGACGACTCCTGTCTCACCGGCGCGCGCCGCGCACGCATCGGCCTGCTCGTCGCGCATGAGTTCAGCCTGTTCGCGTATCACCTGCCGCCGGACGCCCAAGCGGAATTCGGCAACGACGCCCAGTTCGAACAGCGGCGGGGCCTGGTCGAAAGCGGGCGCTTCGGCCTGTAGCACCGGCGCATCCGCATCCCCAATCCGGTGCGAACCAGGTTCCGCTCTGAGTCAGGGCCGCAACGTTTTCTTCATTAATTTCAGCTTGTTAGCGTATAAAACTTTAATCCGGCGGGGAGTTTCAGGTATAATTACGAGCTTTTTGCACGCAGCAAAACCTTGTATATCCAGGAACTTCCAATGAGCGACGATAAGCAAGTAGACAAGATCAGGCGCAATTTGGTGATCGCCACCTGTGCCGCAGGCGGCGCCGCCGGTGTGGCCGCGGCCGTGCCATTTGCCGCAAGCTGGCTGCCGTCGGAGCGCGCCAAAGCCGGCGGGGCGCCGATCGTGGCCGACATCAGCGCGCTCGAACCGGGCCAGAGCATGACCGTGGAATGGCGCTCCAAGCCGGTATGGATCATTCGCCGCACCAAGGAAATGCTCGACAGCCTGCCGAGCGTCGATGGCAAGCTCTCCGACCCGGCCTCCGACGTGCCGATGCAACCCGAGTACGCGAAAAACGAATTCCGCTCGATCAAGCCCGAGGTGCTGGTGCTGGTGGGCATTTGCACCCATCTGGGTTGCTCGCCGCAGTCCAAACCGGTCGAGGACAAAGCCGAAATGGGCGCCGACTGGACCGGCGGCTTTCTCTGTCCGTGCCACGGATCCAAGTTCGACCTCGCCGGGCGCGTCTACAAGGGCGCGCCGGCACCGGTGAATCTCGAGGTGCCGAAATACATCTATCTGTCGGACACCCGCATTCTCATCGGCGACGACTCCAAAGGGGCATAACGCATGGCTGCCGCAGAAAAACCCCCCGTTACCGGTACTGGCTCAGTCGCGCTCGACGGCCTGCTCACCTGGGTCGACCAGCGCTTTCCGCTGATATCGACGTGGAAGGCCCACCTGGCCGAGTATTACGCGCCGAAAAATTTCAACTTCTGGTACTACTTCGGGTCGCTGGCGATGGTGGCGCTGGCAATCCAGATCGTGACCGGCATTTTCCTCACCATGAATTACAAGCCGGACGCGAACCTGGCGTTCGCCTCGGTGGAATACATCATGCGCGAGGTGCCGGGCGGCTGGATCATCCGCTACATGCACTCGACCGGCGCATCGGCGTTCTTCATCTGCGTCTATCTGCATATGTTCCGCGCGCTGCTGTACGGCTCGCATCGCAAACCGCGTGAGCTTTTATGGATCTTCGGCGTGCTGATCTACCTGAGTCTTATGGGCGAGGCCTTCTTCGGCTACCTGCTCCCCTGGGGCCAGATGTCCTACTGGGGCGCGCAGGTGATCATCAACCTGTTCTCCGCCATACCTTTCATCGGGCCGGATCTTTCCCTCTGGATCCGCGGCGACTACGTGATTTCGGATGCGACCCTCAACCGGTTCTTCGCCATGCACGTGATTGCCATTCCGCTGGTGCTGCTGGGCCTGGTGGTGGCGCACCTGCTGGCGTTGCACGAGGTGGGTTCGAACAATCCGGACGGCATCGAAATCATGAAGCACAAAGACGCCAACGGCGTGCCGCTGGACGGAATCCCCTTTCATCCGTACTACACGGTAAAGGACATCCTCGGGGTGGTGGTATTTCTGATCGTGTTCGCGATCATCGTGTTCTTCGCCCCGGAGATGGGCGGCTACTTCCTCGAATACAACAACTTCGTTCCTGCCAATCCGCTGCAGACCCCGCCGCATATCGCACCGGTATGGTATTTCACCCCCTATTACTCGATCCTGCGCGGGGTGCCGCCGCTGTTCAATTCGCAGTTCCCCGGAGTGGTGGCGATGGGCGTGTCGGTGATGGTGCTTTTCGTACTGCCGTGGCTGGATCGGAGCGCGGTGAAGTCGATCCGCTACCGCGGTACGTACTTCAAAGTTGCGCTTACTGCTTTCGTTATCGTCTTTCTCGTTCTCGGTTACCTGGGTACGGAGCCTATAACGGTGTGGGGACAGTTCGGCTCCTGGCTTGGCAATGCCGACCGCGCCACGGTGGTGGCGCGCATCTGCACGGTGATCTACTTCCTGTTCTTTATCCTGATGCCCTGGTACACCAGTATCGATAAGAACAAACCCGAACCGGAAAGGGTGACGCACTAATATGAACAAGCTCATCGCTATCCTGTTTTTAGCGCCTGCGGTCCTGTTTGTATCGCCTGCGGCCTTGCTCGGATCGCCTGCGGCGATGGCCTCCGAGGAAGGCGTGCGGCTGGCCACGGCGCCGATCGATCAGACCGACGTCGTCAGCCTGCAAAGCGGCGCGCGCACCTTCGCCAATTATTGCCTCAACTGCCACAGCGCCTCGCTCATGCGCTGGAACCGGCTGATGGAGCTGGGCCTGAGCGAAGCACAGATCAAGGACAACCTCATGTTCAGCGGCGACAAGGTGGGCGAGCTGATGAACGTGGCCATGAGCCGGAAGGACGCCAAGCAATGGTTCGGCGCCGCCCCGCCCGACCTGTCGGTAATCGCGCGTGCGCGCGGCGCTGATTGGCTCTACACCTATCTGCACGGTTTCTACAGGGATCCGGCCCGGCCCACCGGCTGGAACAACACCGTGTACGAGAACGTCGGCATGCCGAATCCGTTGTGGCAACTGCAGGGCGAGCGCGTGCGAGTCGAGCAAGCGGTGAAAGGCGACGACGTCAGGGGCGGCGAAAGTGGCCACGGCGGCGCGCCCAAGGCGGCCAAGTACGAATCGGTGAGAGCGGGCAGCCTCACACCGGTGGAATTTGACGCGACCGTGCGCGATCTGGTGAACTTTCTCGTCTACATGGGCGAGCCGGCGGCCACCAGCCGCAAGCAGATCGGTATTTTTGTACTGCTGTTCCTGCTCGCCATGTGGCCGCTGGCCTATTTTCTGAAAAGGGAGTTCTGGAAGGATGTGCACTGATCCGGCAGCGGGCGATGCACGGCGGGCGTTGGGTCTGGTGCCGGCCCGGCGCCCCTGGCCCAATTTCCGCTACCCGGCTCCGTTTCCTCTCACTCATCACCTGGATCCAAACTTATCATGATGAACCTCTATTCCGGCACTACCTGCCCCTTTTCCCAGCGCTGCCGCATCGTGCTCTACGAGAAGGGCATGGACTTTCAGATCATCGACGTCGACATGTACAACAAGCCGGAAGACATCGCGGTGATGAATCCGTACAACCGGCTGCCCGTGCTGGTCGAGCGCGACCTGGTCCTGTACGAATCGAACATCATCAACGAATACATCGACGAGCGCTTCCCGCACCCGCAACTGATGCCGCCCGACCCGGTGATGCGCGCGCGCGCGCGGTTGTTGCTGTTCAATTTCGAGGTTGAGCTGTTCAGCCGCATCGAGATCCTCGAGAAAGGAAACGCCAAGCCACAGGAAAAGGCGCGCTCGCACGTGGCGGACCGGCTGACCGAGCTTGCGCCGATTTTCGTCAAGCAGAAGTACATGCTGGGCGATGAATTCTCCATGCTAGACGTGGCGATAGCGCCCCTTCTGTGGCGCCTGGACCACTACGGCATCTCCCTCGGCAAGCCGGCCGCGCCGCTGATGAAATACGCCGAGCGCCTGTTCTCGCGCCCGGCCTTCATCGAGGCGCTGACGCCTTCTGAAAAAGTAATGCGCAAGTGATTTCCTAGCAGTCACACCGGGGAGCAGTGGCGACGGGGAATCTGCTTTTGCGGCAACAGCAGAATTCTCGCCGCCCCCGGAACCGCGAATTCACCTATGCCCGATCCGTCGACCAAGCCTTACCTGATGCGTGCCATTTACGACTGGTGCGTGGACAGCGGCTACACGCCCTATCTATCGGTAACGGTGGATCCGGTCACGCGCGTGCCGATGGAGTACGTCAAGGACGGCCAGATCGTGCTCAACATCGGCCCGGTCGCCGTGGAGCGCTTCAGGATCGGCAACGATCTGATCGAGTTTTCTGCCCGCTTCAACGGCGTGGGGCGCGATATCTCGATTCCGGTCGGAGCGGTGTCCGCAATCTATGCGCGCGAGAACGGCCAGGGCCTGTCGTTCGAGGTCACCGCGGCGGATGCGCCGGCGTCGGCCCCGATCGCCGCAGCCGACGAGAGCGATGACACCCGCCCCGAGCCGCCGCGCCCCTCGGGCAAACCTTCGCTGCGGCGGGTAAAGTGACGTTCAAGCTGTTGCACAACGACCGCAACCGCTTTCCGATCCCGGGAACAAAAAAAGGGGGCGTGCGCTGTCGTTGCAACGGGTTCCTGGCGCGCTCTGCGGCGAGACACGCACTGACGGGCAGATGCCTGTGATCTCCCGCGTATAATACGTTGCCCCTGCCGGGTTAGCTCAGTTGGTAGAGCAGCGCATTTGTAATTAGATGTCCAAGCACCTCAGCCGAGGCATAAGCTAATGAATGGTTGGATAATATTGCCGACCTTGCATCAGCCCTTACATGCTAGTAGGCATATAGCAGGCACGATTCAAGAAAAGGGCCGCTTTAGCTCAGTGGTAGAGCAATCGCCTTGTAAGCGATAGGTCGTCTGTTCAATCCAGACAAGCGGCACCAATTGCGGGGGCAGTTATCGTGACTGCCCTTTCCGTTAGCCCAGCAGCTTCTTCAATCTCACCATCGACAGCACACAGCACCTGCGAGAATCAGCGTTGCGGCTGTGAGGGAACGCGCTGCCAACCACCGGGACATTCCCTCACATAGGGGTAATAGGCATTGGAACCGGCGCAGAAGTACCAGTCTTGCTGCTGGGCCGGTGCGGGTGCCGGGGCCGCCTGAGCATACCCCTGCTCGGCGTATGCGCTAGAAGGTGCCATTGCTGGTCCCGGATAGCCATATGCGGGCTCCGGGTAGGCGTAGGCGGGTGGATAGCCATAGGCGGGGTAAGAATAATAAGGATTGGCGTAATAGCCCAGCCCGAAAAGCGGTACGCCGAGAGCAATGCCAAAGCGCACGCCACCGCCGCGAAATCCACCGCCGAAATGACCACCGCTGAAATGGCCACCGCCGCCGTGACCCCCGCCACCATGGCCGCCCCGAGCCAATGCAGACCCACTCGCCGCCGCGAACACGAGCAGCATCAGCACCGCAACTAATTTCGAGCACCTTTTCATGGCACTACTCCCTGCCGTTCCTATACTACTCAGACTAGCAAAATGCGGCACGGAAGCCAGCGATCAATTGTAACGATCAGATCGGTGCCATTGCCGACTTTGCTATGCTTGCCGCATGTTGAGCATCGTAGTGTCCACCATCGCATTTTTCGTCGCCGCCTTCTTTATCAAGCGTTCCTCCTGCGTAATTTTCAAGGCAGCGCAGGATCAGTCTTGCCTCACCGCCTTCCGCTCGTTACTTGCACCGAAGATTTCCACCGATCTGTGTGATCGGCTTGGTACAGTCCTGCTCGACTATTGAGCGTTTGGAGTCCATCGGCGGTGGGTTGCGGTAGCTTGCGCCGCTGTACGTCGAACCGTGGGCTGTGCCTGACCTCTTCGAAGGCGTTCCATTGTGCGCTGCGCTTGATGCAATGCCGCTGGCGGATGTAGTACTGGTCCCATGTCCGTGCCCACCACCATTGCCACTGCCCTTGGCGAAAACGACTGCGCTGCCCGGTAAGGCCAATAACGCGGCGATAACTAATGCGATTCGATGCGCTGACATCATTGGCGGTAGATCAGCCCTATATTGGGCTTGGGTTGCATATTGAGAGTAACCGCCCTCGCCCATCGCCGACTACACCAGAAAATGACACCGAGAGCGGGCGGTGCGACGGTGGTTACCGATGGTGTTCATGTTTTAGGTATGCCCTCAACTTTGTTAAGACTGTTTTCTCCACGGTATCTCTATTTGCGAGGCCAATTGCTTTTCTCGCTTTGTTGAGAGCACTCAGCGAGTTGAATTGAACCTTCCAACCCCGCCGATACCGATAGAAGATAACTGGTTCGAGTTTGTCCCGTTCACTTCATCCTACACCAATCCTAACGTGGCCTTGGCTTACCCGGCACCATTTCCGAGCCATCGCTCGGGACCAGGAGGTGCTTGAACATGTGCGAGTCCCCTCCTTGCATCGACGCTGCCATGGTGCCGGTCGCAGCGGCGCAGCGGCATCGCGCCGAGGGGCGATGGCATCCTAGGCCGCAGCGAGCTGCTGCCAAGCAATCCCCGGCTGGAATGGCGGCCGCGGTTTCCTAGCCCGCTTGCCGTTGCCGGCACCGCTTTCGGGGACAGCAGATCCGAGGGGTGGCGCGATGCTGGCTGCAATGCCCGCCGCCGGGTCGATCACGCCGCGCAATGCGTCGGCGTCGACGATGTCGATGCTTCTCTGATGCACCTCGATGATGCGGGAGGAATTCAGTGCCGAAAGCGCCCGGCTTACCGTTTCCAGCTTCAGTCCGAGGTAGCTGCCGATCTCCTGGCGCGTCATGCGCAGATTGAAGGAGCAACGCGAATACCCCAACGCGCCGAGACGGGCCGACAGAGTGAGCAGGAAGGCCGCCACGCGGCCTTCCGCGCCGAGCGTGCCCAGGGTCCAGGCCATGTTCTGCACGCGCACCAGTTCGCGGCTCAGGGCGCGATACAGCAAAGCTTCCAGTCTCGGGCATTCGTATACCAGCCGCGCCAGGCTTGCGAGCGGCACGATCACCACTTCGCTGGTATCGAGAGAGATGGCGGTGGAGCCGTAGTGGCCGCTGTCGATGCCGTCGGCGCCCATCAGGTCTCCGCTCATGGGGAATCCCAATACCTGTTCGCTGCCCGAAAGGTCGGTGTAGACGGTCTTGAAGCAGCCGGAGCGGACGACGTAGAGCGAATGGAATTTGTCGCCGGCGCGCACCAGCGACTCGCCTTCGCGCACCCGGCGCAGGGCGAATGCGGTCCGCGCGAGCCAGGCTTCGTCCGGGCAGTCGATGTGCAGCAAGCGGGTAAGGTCGCGCACGGAGACATTGGCGCCTTCGTGTTCCTGCGCGGGTAGTGTGCCCCTGTCTATGGTGCCAAAATCGAGTGCATCATAGTGTGACATTGCGGCGGTCATGTTCTTCTCCATTATATTGAAGTGCGAGTTAGCATCTGTCTAGTGGCCAGCAGTGGCACCATCGGGGCGGGCAGTCCATCCCTGGACGATTTCCCGGATGCGCGGGAAATCCGAGGATTTGTCTAGAAAAAATTCGGCGCCCGCATCGATGCAGGCGCGGCGGTGCTGGTCGGTTGCATAATTGGTGAGCACCGCGACGTGCAGTGCAGGCGACGCAGGATGCACGGCCCTGAGTACTTCCAGACCGCTTCCGTCCTCCAACTGCAGGTCCAGAATCACCGCGTCCGGACGGCTGGCGCGAATGCCGTCGATGGCTTCTTCGACTCTGCCCGCCTCCCCGACCAGTTCGGCGCCTTCGATCCCACGGATGGTCGCTGCCAGGCGCGCGCGAATGGCCAGAGAATCCTCAACCAGGAATACCATCAGTGGTGCCTCTTGCTGGGCCGATTCCATGTTTGTCGCCATTTGATTGCGTTGTGCCGAGTATGGAGCA
>JADGRR010000135.1 GCA_017880745.1 Burkholderiales bacterium | reverse complement strand
ATAGCGCCTGGACCGGACGTGCCGGTCGCAAACGGTCTGCTTGATGAAAATTATTTCAGGATGATGATGACGACCTGCGCGTGTGCCCCAAATTCGTCCTTGGCGAGCCTCTGCGGACCTTTGTTCTACTGATCTACCGGGAAGAATTTGGTAGGCGCGATTGGACTCGAACCAACGACCCCCACCATGTCAAGGTGGTGCTCTAACCAGCTGAGCTACGCGCCTAAAAGAACGCGCATTCTAGCCCAAAGCAGTTAGCGGCACAAACCGTGCTCCGCATCCCGGCCGTCGCGGTCACGGCGCAAGACCTCGCGCCCTGGCGCCGAATTAGGAGTTCGCTAGCCGCTCCACGCCCGCGATTTCGAATCGTACTGATAGGGCTTGGACTTGAACAGCACTTCCTGACAGGTGAGCGTGTATTCGGCCGCCGCCGGCTTGTACGCGTAGGCCTGGCCGTTGGGGCATTTCGGCAGCGCCGGCACGTACTTGGGCGCAAGTTTCTCCAGCGCATCGGGCAGGCCGCCGGCATCGCGTTTGTAGCGCGACAGCGCATCGACGAGGGCGCCACCGCGTCCTTCCACCATGCTCGCATTCTGCTGTCCGCTGGTATAAAAATCCAGCGCGACATAAGCGCACACGAGTATCACCACCAGCACCACCATCGATATTACGCGTGCCGAACCGGCTGCGAACTTGAACGGCTTCAACTGTCTCATCGTCCCCCCTCTCTCTTATTAAAAAAATCCGTTCCCGCAAGCTTAGCGCAGACTCAGCATTTCCGCTGCATGTTTACGCGTGGTCGCTGTAATCGCGGTTCCGCCCAGCATGCGCGCAACCTCCTCGACGCGCGCTTTCTGGTCGAGCACCGAGACCGTGGTCTTCACCCCGCCCTCGGTGCCGAATTTGCTCACCGACCACTGCTGGTCGGCCTGCGCCGCTACCTGAGGCAGGTGGGTGACGCACAGCACCTGGCGTTCACGCCCCAAAATCCTGAGTCGGCGCCCGACGATTTCGGCCACGCCGCCGCCTATGCCGGCGTCCACCTCGTCGAAAATCAAGGTCGGCACCAGCGCCGCCTTGCTGGTGATGACCTGGATTGCAAGGCTGATGCGCGACAGTTCACCGCCGGAGGCAACCCGGGCGAGCGCTCGCGGCTCCACCGCCGGATTGGCTGCGACCAGAAACTCGATCAGTTCCCCGCCATGAACGTTGCCTTCGGCAGGATACGGAGTGAGCGCGACTTCGAACCGGCCGCCGGCCATGGCGAGCTGCTGCATCGCCTGCGTGACCTCCTTGCCGAGTTTGCCGGCAGCCTTCTTCCTGCCGGCGCTCAGCTTGGCGGCGAATTCGAAGTAGTTCGTGCGCGCCTGCTGCTCCTGTTTCACCAGCGCCTCCAGGTCGGAGGCGATCTCGAGCTCGGCCAGGCGCGACTGCAGCCGGCGCAGGTGTTCGGGCAGTTCCGGCGGCGCCAGGCGGAACTTGCGCGCGCTGCCGTGAATCGCCTCCATGCGCGCCTCCACCGCGGCGAGCCGCAGCGGGTCCAATTCGACGCGATCCGCATAATGGCGCAGCGCATATACCGCCTCCTGCACCTGTGCCTCGCCCGAGCGGATCAACTCGAGCGCTTCCCCCAGGCGGGCGTCGTAGCCGAGCAGGGCCTCCAGCCGCGCGCCCGCGCCCGATAGCAGCGGCAGGCAGGCGGCATCGGCTTCGGACAGCGTATCCAGCGCCGCCTGCACGCCCTCTATCAGGCCTGCGGCATGCGCCAGACGGGTGTGCTCGGCCTGCACCGCATCCCATTCGCCTGGCTGCAGCGCCAGCCGCTCGAGTTCCTGCACCTGCCATTGCAGCTGCTCGCGTTCGGCATTGCGCTGCGCCGCATGGGTCTCATACTCGGTCCGCGCCTGCGCCAGCTTCTGCCACTGCCGGTAAGCCGCGGCGACCTGCGCCGCGAGCGGCGCAAGCCCGGCGTGCGCATCCAGCAGTTCGCGCTGCGCCTCCGTCTTGAGCAGGGACTGGTGCGCATGCTGGCCGTGGATGTCCAACAGGGATTCGCCAGCCTCGCGCAGCTGGCCAAGCGTGGCCGGTCTGCCATTGACGAATGCGCGCGAGCGCCCATTCTTGTCGACCACCCGGCGCAGCAGGACCGAGCCGGGATCGCCCTCGAGTTCGGCCGCGCGCAGCCATTCGGCGAGCGCGGGCAGCGCTTGTATATCGAACTCGGCACTGACGTCGGCGCGCTCGCAGCCGGAGCGCACCACGCCCGCGTCGCCGCGCTCGCCCAGGGCCAGCGCCAGCGCATCGATGAGGATGGACTTGCCGGCACCGGTCTCGCCCGTGAGCACGGTGAAGCCGGGGCTGAATTCGAGCTCGAGGGAATCGACGATGACAAAGTCGCGGATGCTGAGCGACCGCAGCATGTTTACATCTCGCTCCAGTGCAGCTTCTCACGCAGCATGGCGTAGTAGCTGTAGCCGGGGGGATGGACAAAGCGGATGGAATGCGCGGCACGGCGCACGATCACCTTGTCGTTGGCCGCGAGCTCGGAATGCGGCTGACCATCGAAATGCAGGCGTGCGCCGATGGCGCGCTGTTTGATGGTAATCTCGATCACACACCGGTCGCTCACGGTGATCGGGCGGTTGGACAGCGTATGCGGGCAAACCGGAACCAGCGCCATACCGGGAACGTTGGGCTGCAGGATGGGCCCATTCGATGACAACGCGTATGCCGTGGAGCCGGTAGGCGTGGCCACGATGATACCGTCGGAGCGCAGATCGTATACGAACTGACCGTCGATATGCACCAGGAACTCGATCATGCGTCCGGTGGCGCCCTTGTTGACGACGATATCGTTGAGCGCCTGGGTGCGGAAAATCTCCGTCTCCCCCCGGAGGACCTGGGCCTCGAGCATGGTGCGCTCTCCCATGGTGTACTGGCCGGAGAGCAGCAGCTCGATGGTTTCCCGCATGTGCGAGAATGCGATGTCGGTCATGAAGCCCAGCCGCCCCTGGTTGACGCCGACCAATGGCACCCCGTGGGCGGCCAGGTGACGCGCGGCCGAAAGCATGCTGCCGTCGCCACCCAGCACCACGGCGAGGTCGGCCTGGGCACCGATGGCGGCGTAGTCGCCGCTGGCAAAGCCGTTTCCGCCGATATTGGCTGCGGTTTCTTTTTCGATCAGCACGGCGCAGCCGCGTTGCTGCAACAGGGTCGCCAAACCCAGGAGCGACTCGGCGATTTCGGCGGTATTGTAGCGGCCGATCACGGCGACAGTTTTGAAGGCAGGCGGCATCACGTTGAAATTAAACCACATCGTCCCCATCTCGTGTTAATGAAGACGAGTAAATATTGGTCGCGAATGAGCCAAGAGTCGACAGAAATAGCGAGGATTTCGAAACCGGGTGGCCCCGTATTCGCGGCAGATTTACGCCCCAAAAGAAGTCCCCTTGGGGGACAAGGGGCCGGGCGGGAAGGGAAGCGTCTCACCCCTTCCCCAGGTGCCGCGCATGTTCGTGGGATAGGTGTTTCCCCTGGCCGGAGACACTTTGTTTGCTTTCGGCTGGTCCCGATTGGGTAGAATAGAAACATGCTTGACCGCCGCGCGAAGATCCTGCTCAAAACCCTGGTAGAACGCTACATCGCCGAAGGTCAGCCGGTCGGCTCGCGCGCGCTGTCGCGATATTCCGGCCTGGACCTGTCGCCCGCGACCATCCGCAATATCATGTCAGATCTGGAGGAACTGGGCTTCATCTCCAGCCCCCACACCTCTGCCGGGCGCATACCTACGCCGCGCGGCTACCGCGTTTTCGTCGATACCCTGCTCACCATCAAGCCGCTGGAGCAGCTTGAATTGAGCCAGATCGAAGGCAATCTGCATCCCGACAACCCGCAGCGCCTGATCAGTTCGGCCTCGCAACTGCTGTCGAAGCTTTCCCATTTTGCCGGTGTGGTGGCCTCGCCGCGGCGCAAGAGCGCCGCGTTCCGGCACCTCGAATTTCTCGCGCTTTCGGAAAAACGCATTCTGCTCATTATCGTCACCCCGGACGGGAACGTGCAAAACCGGATCCTGTTCACCGAAAAGAGCTATACCCCCGCACAGCTCACTATGGCGGCAAACTTCCTCAACCAGAACTATGCGGGACTTACCTTCGGCGACATCCGCGCGCGCGTGCAACAGGAACTGAAACAACTGCACCAGGACATGACCACGCTTATGACGGCAGCGCTGGACGCGGGCGACCAGGCCTTGAACGAAAACCCCGAGAACTACGTCATCTCAGGCGAAAAAAATCTGCTCGATTCAACCGACCTTGCGTCCAACATGGCGCGGCTGCGCGAGTTGTTCGAGCTGTTCGAAAAAAAAACCATGTTCGTGCAGATACTCGACATGAGCACGCGCGCACAAGGCGTGCAGATTTTCATCGGCGGCGAATCCGGCGCCTCGCTGCTGGACGAGTGCAGCGTGGTCACCGCCCCCTACACCGTGGACGGACAAGTGGTCGGCACGGTGGGCGTGATCGGCCCAACGCGCATGGCGTACGAACGCGTCATCCCCATCGTCGACATTACCGCGAAGCTGCTCTCGAGCGCGCTCTCCAGCAGCTGAGCCGGTCGGCCCCGGCCCCTCGCACCATTTCCAGCGCCCCATGCACCCACATTGCGCCGTAGCCGAGAGGCTCTACGCCTGTTTGCGGAAGCGCGACGGGGCCGCCATGGCCGACTCCGGCGGCGAGAAAAGGCAGGGTTGAGCATGTCTTTCCAAGCCGAACCCGCTTACGCCCACGGCGCGCCGGCGCGCATCGGGATCCTGCTCGTCAATCTGGGTACACCGGAGGCGCCGACCGCGGTGGCGGTGCGCCGTTACCTGAAGGAATTTCTCTCGGATCCACGCGTGGTCGAAATTCCAAGACTGCTGTGGTGGCCGATCCTGAACGGCATCATCCTCAACCTGCGACCGGCCAAATCGGCGGCGAAATACGCGAAAATCTGGGACAAGGACGGCTCGCCCCTGAAAGTCCATACCGAGCGCCAGGCGAAGCTCCTGCGAGGCTATTTGGGCGCGCAGGGCCAGCCCGGGCTGGTGGTGGACTACGCCATGCGCTATGGCAATCCCTCGATCGATTCGGTGCTCTCGCGCTTGAAACAGCAGCGTTGCGAGCGCATTCTGCTCTTGCCGCTTTACCCGCAATACGCGGCCAGCAGCACGGCCACCGCGCTCGATGCGGTGTCCGCCGTCTTCCGGCGGACGCGTAACATTCCCGAACTGCGCATGGTCAAGCATTTTCACGACCACCCCGGCTACGTCGCGGCGCTGGCAGAAGGCGTGCGCAAGCACTGGGCTCGGCATGGCAAACCGGACAGGCTGCTGATGAGTTTTCACGGGCTGCCGCGCTACACGCTGGAACGCGGCGATCCTTACCACTGCGAATGCCAAAAGACCGCACGACTCCTGGCGGGGGCGCTGGCGCTCGCGCCGGAACAGTATCAGCTTAGCTTCCAGTCGCGCTTCGGCCGCGCCGAATGGCTTCAACCCTATACCGCAGCGACGCTGGCGCAATGGGGGAAACAGGGGCTCTCGCGCGTCGATGTCGTCTGCCCGGGCTTCGTCGCCGACTGCCTGGAGACGCTGGAGGAAATTGGCATAGAGGGCAAGGCCGAGTTCCTCAAGGCAGGCGGCAAGGAATTCCACGCCATCCCCTGCCTCAATGAAGGCGATGCCTGGATCCAGGCGCTGGCGCAGATCGCCCAGGAGCATATGCAGGGCTGGGACCGCGCCGACGCAAACCCGGACGAGTTGGCGCAATCGCGCCGGCGTGCGCTTGCCTTGGGCGCCCCGCGCTAGGATCCATGCGGCCCAAAGGACCGGCCGGCGCGCGCTCGAGGTCGCGGAGCGCAGGCGACGAATATTCTCGGCGCCGGATTTCGTTGCCCCCTTGAAATGCGCTTACTAGTCCCCATCTTTGGAAAAGTCATTAAGAGACCAGAGATCAACGATGGCGGATCAAGAACCCAGCTATTCCCAGACTGCGCCTGACCAGAACGCGCCCGCAACCGATGCCAGCGCCGCGGCGAACGCGGAAACAGCGTCCGGTCTGGAACAGCAACTGCGTCAGGCCGAGCAAAAAGCGCAGGAGCATCTGGAATCCTGGCTGCGCGCCAAGGCCGAGACCGAAAACCTGCGCAAGCGCGCCCAAGCCGACATCGCCAGCGCGCACAAGTATGGCGTGGAAAGCCTGGCCGAAGCGCTGCTGCCGGTCCGGGACAGCCTGGAGGCGGCGCTGGCGATCGAAAATGTCACGCTGGAGAGCCTGAAGAGCGGCGTCGAGCTGACCTTGAGGCAGCTCAATGCCGTGTTCGAAAAGGCGAGCCTCAGGGAAATCAATCCGGTCAACGAGAAATTCGACCCGCACAGGCATCAGGCGATGACCCTGGTTCCGCACCCGGGCGAGCCCAACCAAGTGGTGAACGTGATGCAGAAGGGCTATCTGCTGCACGATCGCCTCATCCGCCCGGCTCTGGTGACCGTTTCAAAAGCAAAAGACGCTTGAACCCCGGGGTTTTAACCCCATATTTGTGTCAAGCCCAATTCACTCATCGAGGTACACACTATGGCTAAGATCATCGGCATCGACCTGGGAACAACCAACTCCTGCGTCGCCATCATTGAGGGCGGCCAGACCAAGATCATCGAGAACTCCGAAGGCGCGCGCACCACGCCGTCCATCGTCGCCTACCAGGAGGACGGCGAGGTTCTGTGCGGCGCCTCGGCCAAGCGCCAGGCGGTCACCAACGCCAAGAACACACTGTATGCGGTCAAGCGGTTGATCGGCCGGCGCTTCGAGGAAAAAGAGGTGCAGAAAGACCTCGACCTCATGCCCTACAAGATCATCAAGCATGACAACGGCGACGCGTGGATCGAGGTGCGCGGCAAGCGCATCGCGCCGCAGGAAATTTCCGCCCAAGTGCTGGTGAAGATGAAAAAGACCGCCGAGGACTACCTTGGCGAGCCCGTGACCGAAGCGGTGATCACCGTGCCGGCCTACTTCAACGACAGCCAGCGCCAGGCCACCAAGGACGCCGGCCGCATCGCCGGCCTGGACGTCAAGCGCATCATCAACGAACCGACCGCCGCGGCGCTCGCGTTCGGCCTCGACAAGCATGGCAAGGGCGACCGCAAGATCGCCGTCTATGACCTGGGCGGCGGCACGTTCGACATCTCCATCATCGAGATCGCCGACGTCGACGGCGAGATGCAGTTCGAGGTGCTGTCCACCAACGGTGACACCTTCCTGGGCGGCGAAGACTTCGACCAGCGCATCATCGA
>JADGRR010000134.1 GCA_017880745.1 Burkholderiales bacterium | reverse complement strand
GCGAGGTTGCGCTTGTCGGCGAAAAGCGCGTGGACATGCGGGTTCGGCGTGACGACCACGGCGTCCGCGAGATAGGCCGCGCGCAATGCAGCGTGCTCGGGGCGCTCGAGCGCAAAATCGACCAGACGGTTGTAGACGAGATCGATCGGCCGGCCGTCGCAGAGCAGCCCGCCCCGCTCGAAGCGAAGCTTGCCCGCGTCGGCGATCACCGCTTCCATGCCGTGCCTGGCGAGGAGGCGCTGCGCGAGGAGAAATTCGGGGTAAAGGTATTGCTCCTCCGGGCGGTCGTCGGCGATGACGATGCGCCGCGGCGTTCCCTCCCTGCGCTGCAGCCGCCACTCGCTCTCGAACATGCGCGCGACCGCGGCGTCGAAATCGCGGGCCTCCGAGCGGCCGAGGCCGGTCAGCATTTCCTCGCAGCAGGCGTGCTGGGCGCGGGCGAGCAGGGCGTTGAGGAACGCGCCGCCGGCGTTGGTATTGATCTCGATGAGCCTGGGGCGGTCGTGGGTCAGGTGAAAATCGTAGCCCATGAAGGCGCCACGCGGCCCGAAATCGCGCTGCGCGGTCTCGGGTGAGCGCGACAGCACCGCGTCGCGAAAGACGGGCAGGCGCGCAACCGACTCGATCGCGCGCACCGCGCGCAGCATGGCGGCAACGTGCGCCTCCGACAGGAACACCGTCGCGCCCGAGAACAGGTGCGGCCGCGCGCGGATGAGCGTCGCGCAGAAATCCGGATCATCCGCTTCCCGCTCCAGCGCCGCGCACAGCGCCTCGCGGTCGAGCGTAACGCAGGTGCATTCGCGGTTCAGGCGCTCCGAGGGCGGGAGGGTGTTGTTTGCGACGGAGACATCGGCGAGAGCAGGCATCCGGACAGCTTACGCGCAAGCGCTCGTCCCGTGCGCGTGCCCGCGATTCATCGGGAAAACGTGTTGCAAATCTGCGATGTTGTCGACATGAGTTCTGATCTCAGGTCTTTTTCGTCCAATACTGTTCACGCAGCAGGCGCTTGAGCAGCTTGCCGGTCGGCGTGCGCGGCCGACCGTGCCGCGGTGGGCGCCGGCAGCGAGGGCGCAAGCCTCTCGGCGAGCGGTTTGAGCGCATCGGACACGACGAACACTTTCGCGCCGCAATCGCCGACGATGTAGGCGATCTCGTCGGCAACAAGGTAGGTGCTGATGGCGGTGTAATAGATCCCGCTGCGCTGCGCGGCCCAGCAGATCTCGAAGAAGCGCAGCGAGTTCTCGAACAACAGCGCCATGTGATCGCCGGCCTTGAGGCCAAGCGAGCGCAGCAGTTGCGCGCCGCGGTTCGAAGCGTCGTCGAGCTCGCGATAGGTGAGCGTCTTGCCCGAAGCGGCCATCAAATAGACGACCTTGTCCGGCTGGGTAAGGGCGTGGCGCGAGGGGTGCAGCATTGTCGAGTCCTCCTTTTTTTCTTATAGTCCGACAGCGCATGATATCGGCAACCGGGAATCTTACTCTTGAAAACGAATCGGCCTAGAATGCGCTACTTCGGTCAGCGAGCAGCGCAGGATATCCGCGCGTGCTGTTGCCTACAAGGCGGTTAGACGATTCATTGCAAGGAGCAAGCACATGTCCGACCTCGAATCCTTCCGGCGCGATGCGCGCGCCTGGCTGGAGGCAAATTGTCCCGCGGAAATGCGCCAGCCGGTCGTCAGCGAAAACGACGCTTGTTGGGGAGGGCGCCACTTCAAATTCCAGTCGGAAGCGCAGCGTACCTGGATGCAGATCATGGGCGAGCGCGGCTGGACCGTGCCGGCCTGGCCCAAGGTCTATGGCGGCGGCGGCCTGTCCAAGGAAGAGGCCGCGGTGCTGAATGCGGAAATGCGCGCGCTCGGCTGCCGCCCGCCGTTGGTCAGCTTCGGCATCTGGATGCTCGGGCCGGCCCTGCTCGCGCACGGCACCGAGGAACAGAAGCTCGAGCACCTGCCCAAGATCGCGCGCGGCGAAATCCGCTGGTGCCAGGGCTACTCCGAGCCCAATGCCGGATCGGATCTCGCGTCGCTCGCGACCAAGGCGGAGGTGCATGGCGACCACCTGCTGATCACCGGCCAGAAAATCTGGACTTCCTATGCCGACGAAGCCGATTGGATTTTCTGCCTGGTGCGCACCAGCGTCGCCAAGAAACACACCGGAATCAGTTTCGTGCTGTTCGACATGGAAAGCCCGGGCGTTTCGACCCGTCCGATCTTGCTGATCTCGGGCAAGTCGCCGTTCTGCGAAACCTTCTTCGACAACGTCAGGGTGCCGCGGCGCAATGTCGTGGGAGAACTCAACGCGGGCTGGACCATCGCCAAATACCTGCTCACGCACGAGCGCGAAATGATCGGCGGGATAGGCGAGCGCTCGAACATCAAGCCGCTGGGGGAATTCGCCGCCGACGCGGTCGGTCTGGACGAGACGGGTCGTTTGCGGGAGACGGCGCTGCGCGCGCAGATCGCGCGCTTCGAAATCGACGAGGCAGCGTTTCGCATGCTGATGCAGGCGACGGGCGACCGCGCACGCCGCGGCGAGGGCAATCCGGCCATGTCCTCGGCGCTCAAGTATTACGGCGCGGAACTGAACAAACGGCGCTGGGAGTTGATGATCTCGGCCGCAGGCGCCGACGGCCTGGAGTGGGAAGGCGAGCGCTCGCGCGAGGGCACCGTGGCGCGCACCTGGCTGCGCAGCAAAGGCAATTCGATCGAAGGCGGCACCAGCGAAATCCAGCTCAACGTGGTGGCCAAGCGCATCCTCGGCCTGCCCGGTGTCTAAGAATCCGTAACAAAATTCAGTATCGTTAAAGGCTCTAACAGGGAACTACAGATGGCACTCGTATTGAACGAAGAACAGGGCATGCTGCGCGACAGCGTCAACGCGTTCCTCTCCGAGCGCGCGCCGGTCGCGCATTTGCGCAAGCTGCGCGACAGCCGCGACGCCGTTGGTTTCGATCGCCCGCTGTGGCGACAATTCGCCGAGCAGGGCTATAGCGCTATCCTGGTGCCCGAGGCACACGGTGGCCTTGGCCTGGGCGCGGTAGAGGCCGGCATCATCGGCGAAGCCCTCGGACGCACGCTCGCGCCTACGCCATTTCTGTCTACTGCGGTGCTCGCCGCGCGGACGCTCGCGCGCGCCGGCTCACAGGCGCAGCAGGCGCAGCTCTTGCCCGCGATCGTGGCAGCCGACCTGGTGATCGCCGTTGCGATCGACGAGGCAAGCAAGCACCGGCCGGCCGCCATCGCAGCCAAGGCGGCGCGCGACGGCAACGGCTTGCGCCTCGACGGTACCAAGACCTTCGTGCTCGACGGCCATGTGGCCGACCGCTTCATCGTCGCGGCGCGCACTGCGGAGCGCGGCCTGACGCTGCTGCTCGTCGATCCGCGCGCCGCCGGGGTGCACGTCGAGCGCACGCTGATGGTCGACACGCACAACGCCGCGCGCCTGCGCTTCGATGGCGTGCGCATCGAGGCGGATGCGGTGCTGGGCGGGGCGGATGCTGCCACAGCAGTGCTCGACGAAGTGCTCGATCTCGGGCGCGTGGTGGTCGCGGCGCAGCTGCTCGGGCTGGCCGACGCCGTGTTCGAGCGCACGCTGGCCTACCTCAAGGAGCGCCGGCAGTTCGACCGCGCCATCGGCGAGTTCCAGGCGCTGCAGCATCGCGCCGCCGAACTCTACATCGACATCGAGCTTACGCGCGCGCTGGTGCTCGGTGCGCTGCAGGCCATGGACAAAGACCCGGCGAAGGCGGGGCTGATCGTGGCGCAGGCAAAAGCGCACGCCTGCACCACGGCCAACCGCGCGGTGCAGGAAGGCGTGCAAATGCACGGCGGCATGGGCATGACCGACGAATTCGACATCGGGCTGTACATGAAGCGTGCGCGCACGCTGCAGGAGCTGCTCGGCGACGCCGGATTTCACGCCGACCGCGTGGCGGCGATGAGCGGGTATTGAGCGCAGCCTATTTACAGGGCGATTTCCATACTATCGAGGGGAGTGAGGTCATGACAGAGAAATTCGACAATTTGTTTTCGATCAAAGGCAAGATCGCGCTGGTGACGGGCGGATCGCGCGGCATCGGCGAGATGATCGCTGCGGGCTTCCTCGCGCATGGCGCCAAGGTGTACATCTCCTCGAGAAAAGCCGAGGCCTGCGAGGCGACGGCGAAGCGCCTCGCCGAAAGCTACGGCGCAGAGTGCATCGCGCTGCCGGCGGACTTGTCGCAGCTCTCGGGCGTGGAAAGCCTGGCCAAGCGGCTGTCGGAGCGCGAATCGCGGCTGGACATACTGGTGAACAATGCGGGCGCGGCCTGGGGTGCGCCGCTCGAACAATTCCCGGAGGCCGGCTGGGACAAGGTGATGGACACGAACGTCAAGGGCGTGTTCTTTCTCACGCAGAAAGTCTTGCCGCTGCTGCGCCAGGCGGCCAGCGCCGAGCGCCCGGCACGCGTGATCAATATCGGTTCGATTGACGGCCTCAAGGCGGCGATCTTCGACACCTTCTCCTATGGGGCTTCCAAGGCGGCGGTGCACCACCTCACGCGCTTCATGGCGGCGCACCTGACGAAGGAGCACATCCTTTTCAACGCGATCGCGCCGGGGCCGTTTCCGACCTGGATGCTCAGCACCGGCGTGGGCTTCGGCGGAAAGACCGAGAACGTCGACTGGAGCGCGGTCGCCAATCGCAATCCGAGCGGCCGAGTCGGCACCCCGCAGGACATTGCCGGTCTCGCCATCTTTCTCTGCTCGCGCGCCGGAGAATATGTCGTCGCTCAGACTATCGCTTGTGACGGAGGCGTGGTCGGCACGTCTTGATGCCGGGCTCGGATTTGCGCAGCAATTTCATCAGCGGCCGTCCGTCGCCTCAGCGTTTGATGCCGGACAACTCTTCGTAGAGCAATCCCAGGTGGTTCGCAGTTCCGACTTGAAAAACGCAGACCGGCCGGTGAAAAGCGGTCCGGCGACGTCACCGTTCGGGCGGCTCCTGCGGCTCGGCAGCCTCGTCGGGCGCGTCGGGGCGTCAGTGGCCGTCGAGCAGCTGCTCTCCCTCGTCCGCTCCGGACCGTCGCGCAAGTTGCACCAGGTCGCAAACCTGGTCCGCAACGCCGAGCGGATTGTTCACGACCTCGGCGAGCTGAAGGGCGCGGCGATGAAGGTCGGCCAGATGCTGAGCCTTCAGGACACGCTGCTCCCGCCCGAAGTGACCGGCGTCCTGCGCTCGCTGCAGCAACAGGCGCCGCCAATCCCGTTCGACGTGGTGAAGCGCCAGCTCGACGCGGAGCTCCCCGGCTGGCGGAAGACGATCAAGCGGCTCGAGCCAGTGGCCATCGCCGCCGCCTCGATCGGACAGGTGCACCGGGGGTTCCTCCGCGACGGTCGGCCCGTGGCGGTGAAGATCCAGTACCCGGGGATCGACGGCATCATCGAGGCCGACCTCGTCAACCTGCGGCGTCTGTTGAAGTCGCTGTTCGCGCTGTTTACCGACGCCGACTTCGGGCCGGTGTGGGGAGAGGTGCGCGACCGCCTGCGCGAGGAGCTGGACTACGTGAACGAGGCGGAGAACCTGCGGCGGATGGCGGAGCTCTGGGCCGGAAGCGACGCAGTGGTGATTCCCGGTGTCATCGACGCAGCGTCGAGCCGCCGCGTGCTGACGATGGAGTACGTAGCCGGCTACACGCCGGACGAGGCGTGCGACGACGCACGGCCGCAGGCGCTGCGCGATCGCTGGGGCGCGGTCCTCTTCGACTTCGTGCTGCGCGGCCTGTTCGAGCACCGGTTCATCCACGCGGACCCGAACCTCGCGAACTTCTCCTTCCTCGCCGACGGCCGCGTCGTCGTCTACGACTACGGCTGCGTAAAGTCGGTGCCGCGGACTATCGTGAAGGGCTACCGCGAGCTCGTCCGCGCCGCCCTCGACGGCCGGCACGGCGAGGTGCCGGCGCTGCTCGCGGCGATGGGTGTCAGCACGGGCTCGGGCAGGCCCGTGTCCGCGGAGCTGGTCGCGCCCGCCCTCGACCTCGTCCTCAAGATGCTCGATGACGAACACCCCTACCGCTTCGGCTACGACGACCAGCTTCTGCGCCAACTCATCGACATGCACGTGAGCCGGTTCGGCGAGGTAAAAGACGTTCGCTTCCCGCACCACATCATTTTCATCAATCGGACCGTGGCGGGCCACTTGGGGAACCTCTCCCGGCTCCGCGCTGCGGCACCGTGGCGCCGGATGCTGGAGGCGCGGCTCGCCTAGGAGCCTGGGTTGAACGTGCCTCCAGAGTCCCGCAGCGTCGTCTTCGGCGCCTTCGACCGGCATAACCTGGGCGACCTGCTTTTCGCGCACGTCGTGGCGGCACTGCTGCCCGGACGAGATCTGGTCTTCGCGGGCAGCGCGGATCGCGACCTCACGGCGTGGGGCGGTCACCGCGTGGAGGCGCTCGCGCGGCTCGCCGACGACCCGCGAGCGGCAAACGTCATCGTTGCGGGCGGCGAGGTGCTGACCTGCGAAGCGTGGGAGGCTGCGGTGATGGTGCTACCCGACAATGACGCGAACGCAGCAGCGGCGCGCTTCGGGCGAGAGGCGGAAAGGCGCACGCAGTGGGCGCAGCGGATTCTCGGCACGGCGCGCCGCGCGCCATACGCGCCGGCAAAATCGATGTTCGCGTGCCCCGGACGGCTGATCTACAACGCGGTCGGCGGCGTGGAGCTCGCGACGAGCGGGGCGGGCCTGCGCGACGAGGTCATGGCGGCTATGCGCAGCGCGGACTTCATCAGCGTCCGCGAACGCGTGACGCAGGCAGCGCTTGCCGCGGAGGGTATCGCGGCGGCGCTCGTGCCCGACTGCGGCGCGCTGGTGGCGGAGCTTTTCGGCAACCGGATCCGGGAGCACGGGCTGCAGGGCGAGCCGGCGGCGGTGTGCGCGGCTTTCCCGCATGGTTACCTCGCCGTCCAGTTCAGTGCGGACTGCGAGGACGACGCGACGCTGGGAACACTCGCGCGGGAGCTCGACGCTGCCGCGCAGGCGACGGGATGCGGGATCGTTTTCTTCCGCGCGGGCACGGCGCCGTGGCACGACGCGCTGGACCCTTACCGCAGAGCGGCGGCACGCATGCAAAGCCGCGTCCACCTGTTCGAATCGGCCCACATCTTCGATATCTGCGCGCTCATCGCGGGGAGCCGCGGCTTTGCCGGAACGAGCCTGCACGGGCGCATCGTTGCCGCGGCGTTCGCGCTGCCGCGAGTGAGCTTCGTGCCCCCGGATGTCGCCGGCAAACCTTGCAAGCAGGACGCGTACGTTGCCACCTGGGAGATGGCGGAGCAGCCGGGCGTGGTGCCGCTCGACGATCTCGCAGCGGGACTCGCAC
>JADGRR010000133.1 GCA_017880745.1 Burkholderiales bacterium | reverse complement strand
CCCGCGTAGCGGGGATGCGAGCAAGGCGAATGCGGCAGTCCGCCGACTCGCTGCACGTCTATCGGCACGTGGGTTCGGAGGCGGCTTCCATGGCTGAGAAAATCCGCGAGTTCTTCAAAACCTTCCTGCTGCTGGAGCTGCTCAAAGGTATGGCGGTTACCGGGCGGCATCTGTTCTCGCGCAAGATTACGGTGCAGTATCCGGAGGAGCATACGCCGCAGTCGGCGCGCTTTCGCGGCCTGCACGCGCTGCGCCGCTACCCCAACGGCGAGGAGCGCTGCATCGCGTGCAAGCTGTGCGAAGCAGTATGCCCGGCGCTGGCGATCACCATCGAATCGGAGCAGCGCGCCGACGGCACGCGCCGAACCACGCGCTACGACATCGACCTGAACAAGTGCATTTTCTGCGGCTTCTGCGAAGAATCCTGCCCGGTCGATTCGATCGTCGAGACGCGCATCCTCGAATACCACGGCGAGAAGCGCAGCGACCTGCACTACACCAAGGAAATGCTGCTCGCGGTGGGCGACCGCTACGAAGCCGAGATCGCCCGCGACCGCGCCAGCGACGCCGCCTATCGGTGATGAACCCATGAATATCGAAGCCATCGTTTTCTACCTTTTCGCGGCGATCCTGCTGATTGCGGCGCTGCGCGTGATTACCGCGCGCAACCCGGTGCATGCGGCGCTGTTCCTGGTGCTCGCGTTCTTCACCGCCGCCGCGATCTGGATGCTGCTTCGGGCCGAGTTCCTGGCGATCGTTCTGGTACTGGTCTACGTCGGCGCGGTGATGGTGCTGTTCCTGTTCGTGGTGATGATGCTCGACATCAATCTCGACCGGCTGCGCGAAGGCTTCTGGAGCTACCTGCCGCTCGGGGCCACGGTGGGCGTGCTGATGGTGATCGAAATGGTGCTGGTGCTGGGCGGCAAGTACTTCGGCGCGGAGCAGTTGCCGTCCCCGGCCGATCCGGGTCCGGGTTACAGCAACACCAAGGAACTGGGACGCCTGCTGTATACCGATTACGTCTATCCGTTCGAGCTCGCCGCGGTGATCCTGCTGGTCGCGATCGTCGCGGCGATCGCGCTCACCATCCGCCGGCGCAGGGACACCAAACACCAGAATCCGGCGCAACAGGTCATGGTGAAGCGCGCGGATCGCGTGCGCCTCGTTTCGATGCCGTCAGAGAAGAAGGGAGGTTGATCGTGCAGTCGTTCTCGTTGCCCGCCCTGTCGCTGTCGCACTTCCTGATACTCGGCGCGCTGCTGTTCGCCATCAGCATCGTCGGCATCTTCCTCAATCGAAAGAACGTCATCATTCTGCTGATGGCGATCGAGCTGATGCTGCTCGCGGTGAATATGAACTTCATCGCCTTCTCGCATTACCTGAACGACATCTCCGGACAGGTGTTCGTGTTTTTCATTCTGACCGTGGCCGCGGCCGAGTCGGCCATCGGGCTGGCGATCCTGGTGGTGCTGTTCCGCAATCTGAATACGATCAACGTCGACGACCTGAATGCATTGAAGGGCTAAGGGAAGGCAATGGGGAAGGAGCGATGGGGGGAAGCTGGAGGCGTGCCCGCGAGGTGCCTGCCGCTTAGCCCTCATTCATTACCCAGCAGAACAATATGACATCGATGCAACAACTCTACTTGCTGGTGCCGCTGGCTCCCCTTGCCGGCGCGCTGATCGCCGGTCTTGGCGGCCGCGCCATCGGCCGCGCGGGCGCCCACTGGGCGGCCATCCTCGGGGTGACGGTCTCGTTCCTCGCTTCGGTGGCGATCTTCTTCGACGTGATGAACGGCAATGTCTTCAACGGCAGCGTCTACACCTGGCTGACCTCGGGCGAGACGCGCTTCGAGATCGGCTTTCTCATCGACCGGCTGACGGTGCTGATGATGGTGGTGGTCACCTTTGTCTCGCTCATGGTGCACGTCTACACCATCGGCTACATGGCGGACGATCCGGGCTACCAGCGCTTCTTCGCCTATATTGCGCTGTTCACCTTTTCCATGCTGATGCTGGTGATGGCCAACAACTTCCTGCAGCTGTTCTTCGGCTGGGAGGCGGTGGGCTTGGTGTCCTACCTGCTGATCGGCTTCTGGTACACCCGGCCGACGGCCATCTATGCCAACCTCAAAGCCTTCCTGGTGAACCGCGTCGGTGACTTCGGTTTCCTGCTCGGCATCGGCCTGATTCTGGCCAATTTCGGCACGCTCGATTACGCCGCCGTGTTCGCGCAATCCTCCGGCATGGTCAAGACCACCATCGAGATCATCCCTGGCGCGCCCTGGCTGCTGATGTCGGTGATCTGCATCTGCCTGTTCATCGGCGCCATGGGCAAATCGGCGCAGTTTCCGCTGCACGTCTGGCTGCCCGATTCGATGGAAGGCCCGACGCCGATCTCGGCCCTGATCCACGCCGCCACCATGGTGACGGCGGGCATATTCATGGTGTCGCGCATGTCGCCGCTGTTCGAATTGTCGGAGGCGGCGCTGTCCTTCGTGCTGGTAATCGGCGGCATCACGGCTTTCTTCATGGCCCTGATCGCGGTGGTGCAGTACGACATCAAGCGCGTGATTGCGTATTCGACCCTGTCGCAGCTCGGCTACATGACTGTGGCGCTGGGCGCGTCGGCGTACTCGGTCGGCATGTTTCACCTCATGACCCACGCTTTCTTCAAGGCGGTGCTGTTCCTCGGCGCCGGCTCGGTGATCATCGCGCTGCACCACGAGCAGGACATGCGCAAAATGGGCGGGCTGCGCAAGTACATGCCGATCACTTACCTCACCATGCTCATCGGCGCGCTTGCGAACGCGGGTCTGCCGCCGTTCGCCGGGTTTTTCTCCAAGGACTCGATCCTGGAAGCGGTGCATCTGTCGCATACCCCGGGCGCCGGCTTCGCCTATTTGATGGTGCTCGCCGGCGTGTTCGTCGGCGGCTTGTATTCCTTCCGTTTGATCTTTTACGCGTTTCACGGCAAGGAGCGCTTCGCCGCGCATGACGCCGGCCACGGTGCCGCGAAGGATGAGCATGGCCATGATGCCGGCCACGGTCATGTGGTGCCGCACGAATCGCCGGCGGTGGTGACCCTGCCGCTCATTATGCTCGCGATCCCGTCGATCGCCGCCGGCTGGACCATAGGCACGGTGCTCTACGGCGGCTATTTCGGCTCGGCCATTTTCATCGCGCCGGAGCACGAGGGCATGGCCGAGATGGCGCAGGAGTACCACGGCGTGATCAGCATGATGTTGCACGGGCTGACCAGTCTTCCGTTCTGGTTTGCGCTCGCCGGCGCGGCGACCGCCTGGTATCTATACATCGCGCGTCCCGATCTGCCCGCAGTCCTGCGGCAGAAGGCCGGCGTGCTCGTCACCATCCTCGAGGAGAAGTACGGTTTCGACCGCTTCAACGACTGGTTCTTCGCCGGCGGCGCGCGCGCGCTCGGCGGCGGCCTGTGGAAGTTCGGCGACGTGACCATCATCGACGGCTTCATGGTCAACGGCACGGCGCGCGTAGTGGGCTGGATCGGGGGCTTGGTGCGGCTGTTCCAGTCCGGCTACATCTATCAATATGCGTTCACCATGATCATCGGCGTATTCGTGCTGCTGACGCTGTGGTTCCGGCACGCTTAGGGGCCCGACGATGACTTCCGCTCCCTGGCTCAGCCTCAGCATCTGGATCCCGATCCTGTTCGGCCTCGCGGTGCTCGTTTTCAGCGACCGCCATGCCGCGCAGGTGCGCCAGATCTCCCTGATCGGTGCGGTGCTCGGCCTGGCGGTGAGCCTGCCGCTTTATTCAGGCTTCGACACCCAGACGAGCGCCATGCAGTTCGTCGAACTCTCGCCCTGGATCCCGCGCTTCAACATCCACTACAACCTCGGCGTGGACGGCATATCGGTGCTGTTCATCCTGTTGAACAGCTTCATCACCGTGCTGGTGGTGCTCGCGGGCTGGGAGTCGATCAAACAACGGGTGGCGCAGTACATGGCGGCCTTCCTCATCATGTCGGGACTGCTGAACGGCGTGTTCGCCGCCCTGGACGCGATGCTGTTCTACGTGTTCTTCGAGGCGACGCTGATCCCGATGTACCTGGTGATCGGAGTCTGGGGCGGGCCCAATCGCGTCTATGCCGCGGTGAAGTTCTTCCTCTATACGCTGCTCGGGTCGCTGCTGATGCTGGTCGCCTTCCTCTACCTGTTCGACAAGTCCGGCGGCAGTTTCGCCATTCTCGACTGGCACAAGCTGCCGCTGGCGATGACGCCGCAGCTTCTGCTGTTCGGCGCTTTCTTCCTCGCGTTTGCGGTCAAGGTGCCGATGTGGCCGGTGCACACTTGGCTGCCAGATGCCCACGTCGAGGCGCCCACCGGCGGCTCCGCGGTGCTGGCGGCGATTCTGCTCAAGCTCGGCGCCTACGGTTTCATCCGCTTCTCGCTGCCGGTTCTGCCCGATGCGAGCCACGCCCTGTCCGGTTACATGATTACGCTGTCCCTGATCGCAGTGGTGTACATCGGCCTGGTGGCGATCGCGCAAACGGACATGAAAAAGCTGATCGCCTATTCTTCGATCGCGCACATGGGTTTCGTCACCCTTGGGTTCTTTATTTTCAACGCCTACGGCGTCGAAGGAGCGCTGGTGCAGATGGTTTCGCACGGCTTCGTCTCGGCCGCCATGTTCCTGTGCGTGGGCGTAATGTACGACCGCATGCACAGCCGCAACATCGCCGACTACGGCGGCGTGGTCAATACCATGCCCAAGTTCGCATCGCTCATGATGCTGTTCGCCATGGCCAACTGCGGGCTCCCGGCCACCAGCGGCTTCGTCGGCGAATTCATGGTCATCATGGGCGCGTTGAAGCACAGCTTCTGGATCGGCTTTCTCGCCGCGACCACTCTTATTTGGGGCGCGGCCTACACCCTGTGGTTGTACAAGCGGGTGATCTTCGGCGCCGTGGCCAATGAGCACGTGGCCGCGTTGAAGGACATCGGCGCGCGCGAATTTCTGGTGCTGGCGCTGCTCGCGCTCGCCGTGCTCGGCATGGGCCTGTACCCGGTGCCGCTGACCGAGGTAATGCACGCCTCGGTCAACGAGCTATTGAAGCACCTCGCCGTGAGCAAGCTGTAAGGCCATCGTTCCCATGAATTTCACCATGCCCAATCTGCTGCCCGCCTACCCCGAGATCTGTCTGCTCATCATGGTCTCGGTCGTGCTGGTGGTGGACCTGTTCCTGCCCGAGCGGCTGCGCTACGTCACCTATGCGCTGACGCAGCTCACGCTCGCCGGCTGCGCCTTGCTCACGCTCAACGTCGCTTATCTTACCGAGGGCCAGGTCGCCTATACTTTCAGCAACATGTTCGTCGCCGACCTGATGGCGCACGCGCTGAAGCTCGGGGCCTATATTGCCGTATCCACGACGCTGGTCTATTCCCGCGCGTATCTCGCCGACCGCGGGCTGTGGAAGGGCGAGTTCTTCGCCCTGGTGCTGTTTGCGCTGATGGGCATGATGGTGATGATCTCGGCCAATCACTTCCTGACGCTTTACCTCGGTCTGGAACTGCTGTCGCTGTCGCTCTACGCCCTGGTCGCGCTCAATCGCGATTCGGCGCTGTCGACCGAGGCGGCGATGAAATACTTCGTGCTCGGCGCGCTGGCCTCGGGGCTGCTGCTCTACGGCATGTCCATGATCTACGGCGCCACCGGCACGCTCGACATTTCCCAGGTGGCGAAATCGATCGCCACCGCCCATCCCAACAAGACGGTGCTGACCTTCGGCCTGGTATTCCTGGTTTCGGGGATGGCATTCAAGCTGGGCGTGGTGCCGTTCCACATGTGGATCCCCGACGTCTACCACGGCGCGCCCACCGCCATGACGCTGCTGATCGGCTCGGCGCCCAAGCTGGCTGCATTTGCCATGGCCATGCGCCTGCTGGTCAACGGGCTGCTCGATCTGGCAGTGGACTGGCAGCAGATGCTGGTGATCATGTCGGTGCTGTCGATGGCATTGGGCAACCTCGCCGCGATCGCGCAGACCAACATCAAGCGCATGCTCGCCTACTCGACCATTTCGCACATGGGTTTCATGCTGCTGGGTCTGCTGGCCGGCGTGGTCAACGGAAACTGGCTGAACGCGGCCGACGCCTACAGCGCCGCCATGTTCTACGTCGTGGTTTATGTGCTGACGACGCTGGGTTCCTTCGGCATGGTGATGCTCCTGTCGCGCGCCGGCTTCGAGGCCGAGAACCTGGACGACTTCAAGGGGCTGAACGCGCGCAACCCCTGGTACGCCTTCATCATGCTGCTCCTGATGTTCTCCCTCGCCGGGGTGCCCCCCACGGTGGGGTTCTACGCCAAGCTGTCGGTGCTGCAGCCGCTGCTGGCGGCGGATATGGCGTGGCTGGCGGTGGCGGCGGTGCTGTTCTCGCTCATCGGCGCGTTCTACTATCTGCGCATCGTCAAGCTCATGTACTTCGACGCGCCGACCGATACCGCGCCGATAAAACCGAACCTGGACATGAGTGTGCTGATCTCGGTCAACGGCCTCGCGGTGCTCGCGCTCGGCATCATGCCGCAGTCGCTGATGGCGCTGTGTTACTTTTCCATTAAATCCCTGTGATTCCGGGCGCGGGCCTGCTGCTGCAGCGCGCCGTTTTCACCGCAGCCGATTTGCCTGGACGCGGGCGCGCCGCGATCGCCATGGCCGCCGGGCGCCGTCCATGAAATTCGTGCAGCGTCTCGAGCGGGCGTGGAGCGCCGGGCAGACCTTGCTTTGCGTCGGCCTCGATCCCGATCCTGCCAGACTGCCGCAGCATCTGGCCGATGCGGACTATCCCCTATTCGAGTTCGGCCGGGCCATCGTGGATGCCACCGCCGATCTGGTGTGCGCGTTCAAGCCGCAGATCGCCTACTATGCGGCGGCGCGTGCCGAGGACCAGCTCGAAATGACCATCGCCCACATCCGGCGGCACCATCCCGGGTTACCGGTGATTCTCGACGCCAAGCGCGGGGACATCGGCAGCACGGCCGAGATGTATGCCAGAGAAGCCTTCGAGCGCTACCAGGCCGATGCGGTTACGGTGAATCCATATCTGGGATTCGATGCGCTGGCGCCGTTTCTCGAATTCTCCGACAAAGGGGTGATCGTACTGTGCCGGACGTCCAACCCCGGCGCGCGTGACGTGCAGGACATCGAGAGCAGGGGCCGGAAGCTGTATCAGATCATCGCCGAAAAAGCGGCGCGCGACTGGAATGCGAAAGGCAACGTACTGCTGGTCGTGGGCGCGACCTATCCCGAGGAGCTGGCCCAGATCCGTGCCATCGTCGGCGACATGCCGATTCTGGTGCCGGGCGTCGGGGCGCAGGGCGGCGACGTCGCCGCGGTGGTGGCGAACGGCGCGACCGCCGACG
>JADGRR010000132.1 GCA_017880745.1 Burkholderiales bacterium | reverse complement strand
GGCCTTGGCCACTGCCATGGACACGGCCAGCAGCGCGTTGGCGCCCAGGCGCGACTTGTTTTCGGTACCGTCCAGATCGATCAGGATCTTGTCGATGAAACTCTGCTCGGTCGCGTCCAGGCCCATGATCGCTTCGGAGATCTCGGTATTGACGTGCTCGACCGCGTGCAGCACGCCCTTGCCGAGATAGCGCTGCTTGTCGCCGTCGCGCAGCTCGATTGCCTCGCGCGTGCCGGTCGAGGCGCCCGAGGGTACCGCCGCGCGCCCCATCACGCCGGACTCGAGCAGCACGTCGGCTTCCACGGTCGGATTGCCGCGCGAATCCAGTATCTCCCTCGCCACTACGTCAACTATCGAGCTCATGTTCTTGTCCTTGTGCCAGATTCAAATGCGGGTTTTGACAGCAGAGGATATGGAGGGCGCGAGCAAAAAGCAGCCTGATTCACTCTGCGTCCTTTGCGTCTTCCGCGGCATATGCCACTACTCACAGCGTCTGCTCCACGAATCCGCCTTTCTTGACGATGTCGTCCAGCGCTTTGAGCGTTGCGAGCAACTCTTTCATCCGCGCCAGCGGCCAGGCGTTGGGGCCATCCGACAACGCCTTGTCCGGATCGGGATGCGTTTCCATGAACAGTCCGGACACGCCGCTCGCCACCGCTGCGCGCGCCAGCACCGGCACGAATTCGCGCTGCCCGCCGCTCACCGTCCCCTGCCCCCCCGGCAGCTGCACCGAATGCGTGGCATCGAACACCACCGGGCAGCCGGTCTCGCGCATGATGGCGAGGGAGCGCATGTCCGATACCAGGTTGTTGTAGCCGAAACTCGTCCCGCGCTCGCACACCAGGATATTGTCCATGCCGCTGGCTTGCCGCGCCTTGGCGACGACGTTCTTCATGTCCCCGGGCGCAAGGAACTGTCCTTTCTTGATGTTCACCGGCTTGCCGGCGCTGGCTACGGCATTGATGAAATCGGTCTGGCGGCAAAGAAACGCCGGAGTCTGCAGCACGTCCACCACGGCGGCCGCCGCATCGATTTCGCCGATCTCATGCACGTCGGTGAGCACCGGCACGCCGATCTGCCGTTTCACTTCGGCGAGAATCTTCAGGCCCTCGTCCGCGCCCGGACCGCGAAAGGACTTGCCCGAGCTGCGGTTGGCCTTGTCGTAGGACGATTTGTAGATGAAGGGCACGCCCAGCCTGGCGCAGATCTCCTTCAGCATGCCCGCGGTATCCAGCGCAAGCTGCCTCGATTCGATGACGCAGGGGCCGGCGATCAGGAATATCGGCTGATCCAGGCCGACGTTGAACCCGCACAGCTTCATACCACTGCCGCAGCGGCTTGGGTGCCTTGAGCGGCGCCGGCTTTCCTCACCTGGTACGCCAGCGCGGCTTCGACGAAGGCCTTGAACAGCGGATGTCCCGTGCGCGGACTGGAACTGAATTCCGGGTGGAATTGGCAGCCGATGAACCAGGGATGCGCATGCGGACCTTCGGCGGGCAGCTCGATCAGCTCGCATAGCGCCTCGACCTTGGTGTGCGCCGCCACCTTCAGGCCGGCGGCCTCGAGCCTGGGCAGGTAGTGATTGTTGACCTCGTAGCGGTGACGGTGGCGTTCATTGACCACGTCGCTCTGGTAGATCTGCTGTACCCGGGTGCCAGGCACGATATCGGCCGGCTGCGCACCGAGGCGCATGGTGCCGCCCAGGTCGGAACTGGCATCGCGCCGCTCGACCTTGCCGTCGCGGTCCTGCCATTCGGTGATCAGCGCGATCACGGGCTGCGGCGTATCCGGGTCGAATTCGGTGCTGTTCGCCTGCGTCAGACCGGCCTTGTGGCGCGCATACTCGATCACCGCGAGCTGCATACCGAGGCAGATCCCAAGGTAAGGCACCTTGTTCTCGCGGGCGTACTGGATCGCCGCGATCTTGCCCTCCACGCCGCGCGCGCCGAAGCCGCCCGGCACCAGGATCGCATCCACGCCGCAGAGGCACGCCGTGCCCTCGCGTTCGATCGATTCCGAATCGACGTACTGGATCTTGACCTTCGAGCGCGTATGGATGCCGGCGTGCATCAGCGCTTCGTTGAGCGACTTGTAGGAATCGGTGAGGTCGACGTACTTGCCGACCATGGCAATGGTGACCTCATGCAGCGGGTTTTCCAGCGCCTCGACCAGGCGCTTCCACGACCTCAGGTCGGCCGGACGCGCCAGGATGCGCAGCTTGTGGCAGACGATCTCGTCCAGCATCTGCTGGTGCAGCATGTAGGGAATCTTGTAAATCGAATCGGCATCCCAGACGGATATCACCGCATTGGCAGTCACATTGGTGAACAGCGCGATTTTCTTGCGCTCCTCGTCCGGGATCGGTCGGTCGGAGCGGCACAACAGCGCATCGGCCTGAATCCCGATCTCGCGCAGTTCCTTCACCGAGTGCTGGGTCGGCTTGGTCTTGATCTCGCCGGCCGAAGCGATGTAGGGCACCAGCGTCAGGTGCAGGTAACATATGTTGTCGCGCCCCAGCTCCAGGCCCATCTGCCGGATGGCCTCGAGGAATGGCAGCGATTCTATGTCGCCCACCGTGCCGCCGATCTCGACGATCGCGACTTCCGCGCCCTCTGCGCCCCTGGCGATGAAAGCCTTGATTTCATCGGTGACGTGCGGGATCACCTGCACCGTGCGGCCCAGATATTCGCCGCGGCGCTCCTTCTTGATCACCGACTCGTAGATCTGACCGGTGGTGAAATTGTTGCTCTTTTTCATCCGCGCCGAACTGAAGCGCTCGTAATGCCCCAGATCGAGATCGGTTTCGGCGCCGTCTTCGGTGACGAACACCTCGCCGTGCTGGAACGGACTCATCGTCCCCGGATCGACGTTGATGTACGGATCCAGCTTGATGTTGGTGACTTTGATGCCGCGGGATTCGAGAATTGCGGCGAGGGAGGCGGCGGCTATCCCCTTCCCGAGAGAGGAAACAACACCGCCGGTAACGAAGACATATTTGGTCATCTCAGAATCGAGAGATGGGATAACCGATGTTACAGCAAAACGAGTAGGCGCGCTCAATGAAATTTCGCGCGCGCTGTCTGTACGTTGCTCGTGGTTCATGGTTCGAACAACGAGCAACGAGCCCCTCGCAGCTCAATCCGGGCGCTGCACCCCGATCCCGCGCTTGACCACGCCAGCACACGGATTGGCGCCCAGGGCATAGGCAAGTTCGGCCGGCTCGCCGATATCCCACAGCGCGAAATCCGCAGCCTTGCCCGCTTCCAGCGTGCCGCGGTCCGCACCGAGGCCCAGCGCCCGCGCCGCATGGCAGGTCACACCGGCCAGCGCTTCCTCGGGCGTCAGGCGGAACAGCGTGCAGGCCAGATTGAGCATGAGCAGGATGGAGGTTGCCGGCGAGGAGCCGGGATTGCAATCGCTGGCGATCGCGAGCGGAACGCCGTGGCTGCGCAGCAGGCCCACCGGGGGCGCTTGTTTGGCGCGCAGGAAATAGAACGTCCCCGGCAGCAGCACCGCCACCGTGCCCGCCTCGGCCATCGCCTGCACGCCGTCTTCGTTGGCGTGCTCCAGATGGTCGGCGGAGAGCGCGCCAAAGCAGGCGGCGAGCGCCGCCCCATTTAATTCGGAGAACTGGTCCGCGTGCAGCTTCACCGGCAGGCGCAGGGCCTCGGCGGCCTGGAACACGCGCGTCGTCTGCTGCGCGGAGAAACCGGCGCTGTCGCAAACAGCATCCACTGCATCGGCGAGCTTGGCTTCGGCCACCGCAGGCAGCATCTCTTCGCAGACCAGATCGACATAGGCATCCGCCCTGTCCTGGTTTTCTGGCGGCAGCGCATGCGCACCGAGAAAGCTGGTCTTCACCGTGACCGCGCCGGATTCGCCGAGGAGACGTGCCACGCGCAGCATTTTCATCTCGGCCGCCGTGTCCAGGCCGTAGCCGGATTTGATTTCGACGGTGGTCACGCCTTCGTCCAGCAGGCGCCTGAGCCGCGCCGATGCGCTCTTGATCAGCTGCATCTCCGAGGCCTCGCGCGTCTCGCGCACGATGGAGGCGATGCCGCCCGCGCGCGCGAGCTCGTCATCGCTCGCGCCCTGCAAGCTCAGTTCGAACTCGCGCACGCCGCTGCCGGCGTAAACAAGGTGGGTGTGGCAGTCGATCAGCCCGGGCGTGATCCAGCGGCCGTCGCAATCATTCACCTCGCGTGCGAGTTGCGCCGGCTCACCGGGCAAGTCCGCGCGCGCGCCTACCCAGGTGATCCTGCCGTCGGCCACCGCGAGCGCGGCCCGCCTGACGATGCCGTACTTGCCTTCGCGCAGTGTGGCCAGATGCGCGTTGATCCAGATCGAATCCCACATGGCGAGCCTGTATTGATAGAGGCTATCATAGCATTCGCTCAACGAGATCCCGCCTGATGAATCAGATCGAAACCGAAACCACGGCCGGCGCCGACCCCCTGCTCGCCGTGGTCGATCAAATGGTGCGCGACACGGGCCACAGCCGGCCGATACCAGCGGCGCTCGACAGCTCGCTCGAGCGCGACCTCGGCCTGGACAGTCTGGCGCGGGTGGAACTGGTGCTCAGAGTCGAGCACACATTCAACGTGAGCCTGCCCGAACGCGCGCTGTATGTAGCGGAAACGCCGCGCGATCTGCTGCGCCTGGTTCATGGCAGCCTGGGCGTGCACAGGGCCGGGCCGGAAAAGGACATCCGCAGTCTGGTGCAGGCCGAGCCAGGCGCAGTCGCGTGCGCCGCGGAAACACTGCTCGGCGCGCTCGACTGGCATGCGGCCAGGCATCCGGAGCGGCTGCAGGTTCACCTCTACGCCGAGAACGGCGAAGAAGAACTCAGCTACGCCGCCATCCGGCGCGGCGCGGCGGCCCGTGCCAGCCGCCTTGCCGCACACGGATTGCAGCCAGGCCAGACCGTAGCCATCATGCTGCCGACCGGTAGCGATTACCTGTTCAGTTTCTTCGGCACGCTGATGGCCGGGGGCATTCCGGTGCCGCTGTATCCGCCGGCGCGTCCGGCGCAGATCGAAGACCACCTCCGGCGTCATGTCGGCATCCTCGACAATTGCCGTGCCGCAATGCTCATCACCATACCTGAGGCCAACACCGTGGCGCTGCTGTTGCGCTCCCAGGTGGAATCGCTGCAGCAGGTGCTGCTGCCGGACGATCTGGCTGGCGGCGATGCCGGATTTACGCCGTTGCCGGCAAACCCCGGCGACATCGCCTTCCTGCAATACACCTCCGGCAGCACCGGTAATCCCAAGGGCGTCGTGCTCACCCACGCCAACCTGGTCGCCAATATCCACGGCATGGGCGAGGCAGTACAAGCGAGCACGAACGACGTGTTCGTGAGCTGGCTGCCGCTGTACCATGACATGGGCCTGATCGGCGCCTGGTTCGCCGCGCTCTATCTCGGTTTTCCCACCGTGCTGATGTCGCCGCTCGCGTTTCTGTCGCACCCCAGCCGCTGGCTGTGGGCGATCCACCGCCACCGCGGCACGCTTTCGGGCGGACCGAACTTTTCCTACGAGCTTTGCCTGAAGCGCATCGAGGACCAGGAGCTCGAAGGCCTGGACCTTTCCTGCTGGCGCTACGCCTTCAACGGCGCCGAGCCGGTGAGTCCGGATACGCTCGCCGCATTCGAGAAACGCTTTGCACGCTATGGCCTCTCCGCGGACGCGCTGCAGCCGGTCTACGGGCTGGCCGAGGCTTCGGTCGGACTCGCTTTTCCCGCGCCCAGCATGCACTACCGCATCGACCGGATCGAACGCGCCGCGTTCCAGAACCGGGGCGACGCGCGGCCGGCGGCCGCAGGCGAATCCAATGCGCTCGAAGTGCCCTGCTGCGGCCGGGTGATCCCGGCGCATCACCTGCGCGTGGTCGATTCAGCCGGCGTGGAACTGGCGGACCGCCAGGAAGGCCGCCTTCAATTCAAGGGGCCGTCTGCGACCAGCGGCTATTACCGCAATCCCGAAGAGACCAGGAAGCTGTTTGCCGGCGCCTGGCTGGACACCGGTGATCTCGCCTATCTCGCCGACGGCGAACTCCATCTCAGCGGGCGCGCCAAAGACATCATCATCCGCGGCGGACGCAATCTTTATCCCTACGAACTGGAACAGGCAGTGGGCGCTCTGCCCGGCATACGCAAAGGCTGCGTTGCGGTGTTCGGCAGCCCGGATCCGCGCACCGGCACCGAGCGTGTGATCGTGCTCGCCGAAACGCGGGAAACCGCAGCCGACGCGATGGACGCGCTGCGGCGGAGCATCAACGAGCGCGCGCTGGATCTGATCGGCCTGCCCGCCGACGACATCGTGCTCGCGCCGCCGCACACGGTGCTGAAGACTTCCAGCGGCAAGATCCGGCGCGCGGCCAGCCGCGAGTATTACGAGCGCGGCGGCAGCGGCGGGCGGCCGGCGGCGGTGTGGCTGCAGCTCGCGCGCCTCGCCTGGACGAGCCTGCTGCCGGAACTGCGGCGGCAGCTGCGCGCGCTCTCGGGCCTGGCATACGCCGCCTGGGTCTGGATCAGTTTCGTCGTGCTCGCCATGCCGACGCTGCTCGCAGCCGCGCTGCTGCGCAATCCGGCCCGCGGCTGGCGCTTCAGCCGTGTCGTGGCCAGGGTTTTCCTGCGCTTGTGCCGCCTGCCGCTGGTGGTACAGGGCCAGGAGCACATCCCGGCGTCCGGGCCATTCGTCATGGCGGTCAATCACGCCAGCTATCTCGATGGCTTGATTCTGCTCGCGGCCTTGCGCGAGCGCGGCTACAGCTTTGCCGCCAAACGCGAGTTGAGCCAATCGCTCGTGCCGCGGCTGTTCCTGCAATCGATAGGCACCGACTTCGTCGAGCGCGCCGACATCAAGCAAGGCGTGGAGGATGCGTCGCGCCTCGCCGAGTCGGTGCGCGCCGGACACGCGCCGATCTTTTTCGCCGAGGGACCCTTCACCCGCACCGCGGGACTGCTGCCGTTTCGCATGGGACCCGTCGTGATCGCGGCGCAAACCGGAGTGCCGCTGGTGCCGGTGACCATCCGCGGCACGCGCTCGGTGCTGCGCGACGGCAGCTGGTGCGCGCGGCGCGGCGCCATCGTCGTCACCATCGCCGCGCCGCTCGTGCCGCAGGGCAGCGACTGGAACGCCGCCGTGGCGCTGCGCGATGCCGCGCGCGCCGCCATCCTGCGCCGCTGCGGCGAGCCTGACCTGGCGCCGCGGGGCGCGTAGGCGCCGACGGCGTTTGCCTGTCCAAAACCTGCGCGCTGCGCGCGCCAACCGTGTTTTCCGTACGGATGAAAAGCACATCCGTACAGAAAACACAGTTATGGATAAAAGCAACGACGGCTTGGGGTTGGTTTTATCCAAGATCGCCGATTGCGCGCGGATGTGCTTTTCATCCGTGCGCAATCGGC
>JADGRR010000131.1 GCA_017880745.1 Burkholderiales bacterium | reverse complement strand
CCTGCTGATGCGATGACCCTAAGATGTGGGCACTGTTATTAGGATCCAGCGACCCACTGTGGCAACCGCTGCAGCTGTGCATATAGAGCGCTGCTCCGTCAATCGCTGCGGCGTTCGTGGTCGCAGTAGCCTGGCCCGAAGCGGCGCTCTCACCGCTGCTGTTCACCGCCGTAACGATGAAAAAGTAGGCGGTGCTGTCAGCAAGCCCGGTCACGACATTGGGGCTCGTTGCGCCGGTAACTTTCGTCCCCGTAGCAGTTGTGACCCCGGTCGTGGCCGACCAGTACAGGTTGTACGACGTTGCGCCGGAAACTGCGGTCCAGGAAACGCTCACCTGCTTGGTGCCACCGACCGCAGTCACCCCTGTGGGTGCAGCGGGAACGGTCGCGGTCGCAGCGTTGGTGGTCGCCGTGGCCTGAACCGAAGGACCGCTCTCACCAGCGGTGTTTACCGCCGTGACGACATAGAAGTATGCCGTGCTGGCGTTAAGTCCGGCGTGAACAAACGGGCTGGTAACTCCAGCGATCTTCGTTCCCGTCGACGCTGTAACCCCGGATGTGGTCGACCAATAAACGTTGTACGAGGTCGCATCTGTGACTGCAGCCCAGGAGATGGTCACCTGGTTGTCGCCACCCACCGCGGTAATGCCGGTCGGGGCCGCGGGAACGGCCGGCGGCGGAGAATTCGCCGCAAGAGTGGTTGCAGCAACCTGTACCGAGGCAGCGCTCTCGCCGGCGCTGTTCACAGCCGTAAGGATGTAGAAGTACGTTGTGCTGTCGGCCAACCCGGTTTGAACGGTGGGGCTCGTTGCCCCGATGATCTTGGTGCCGCTAGCGGTCGTAACGCCGGTAGTCGTGGACCAGTACAGATTGTATGACGTCGCGCCGGTAACCGCTGGCCACGCAATGGTCGCCTGCTTGGTGCCGCCGGTGGCCGTTACCCCGGTTGGTGCCGCGGGAACGGTTGTTGCCGGTGTCGCGCCGGTTGTCGTAGCGGATACTTCGGCCGAGGGAGGACCTCTACGTCCGCCGTTGATCGCCCTGACCATGACAAAATAGGTGGTAGATGCGGCAAGCCCCGTCACCACAAACGGACTCGTGACATTTTTTACCCGTTTTGCATGCACGTCATCGCTATCTTCCTCTTCGGCGACGTTGGATTTGGTCGCATAGAAGAGATCATATGAAGTCGCATTGGCGACCGGGTCCCAGGAGACGGTCACCTGAGCATCGCCGCCGATGGCCTTCACGCCGGTCGGAGCAGCCGGCCGGGGACCATTCTTGGGAACGTCGTCGCCCTTATCCGTAAATTGCCCGTGTTCGATGTCTTTCAGCTGCGCGGTGAAAAGGACGGCACCGGTGGTTGCATTGGTGATGGTGAGGGTGCCGTTGGCTATGACAACCTTCACGTTGTCGAACACGCCGTCGAGGCCGCTGTGATCAGCCGGGACGGAATCCGTGACTGGATTGGTAGTACCGGCGCTGAAGACAGCGAGCAAGGGCATGAGTTTCGTCTGCAGGGTCGCGACGGCGCCCGGCATCGCGGACTTGACCTTGTCGAGCGTGGCCGCATCGGGCTTGTCAAAGACCGTTGCGGGATCGTCGACGCCCGCCGCGTTGGCCAGCGCCACACTTGAAAGCGGGTTGACGTTGGCAGTGCCTGGCTGCGTTGCAAACGAGAACATCGTCCGGTTCACTCCGTCGACTGTCCCATCCGCTTTCAATATGAAAGGCGCCTTCATGCCAGACACATCGATCGCGAATGAGCCATCGCTGGCAACTACGGTTGTCTTGTCCTTCGAGGAGGAATCTCTGAGGGTTACCTGTCCAGCCAGAGGGGCGCCCGTGGCGGCAACGCCGCTGACCAACTGGGACGAAACACCCGGATCGCCGCTACCGCCGCCGCCGCAGCCGGCAACCAGGGCGCCAATGGAAAGCAGGACGAGTGCTGTGATCGCAGTACGTCCCCGTGTCAGCAGTTTTCTCATAACGTCTTTCACATGCACGGGTCTGCTGAATCCGTTCGGTGAATATAGTCGCATCTGAATCTCCTTTTTGCTTGGCTTGCCAACTTGACACTGCCTGGCGCCGTTGCTTCGTGGTGAAGCTCGGTGCGGTCAGGGGTTAGGTGGAACTGGGTCCGGAAGACGCCGCCAAGAGTTGCGGGCGGCCTCGCCTGGGCTAGCAGAGGCAAGCGCCGTGCCAGAACGAGTTAATTGCTTTGGATCAGCGAGTTGCTGCAGTCGTCTGATTGCCGACTGGCGCTTTGAAGGACGATGCTGTCGCCACAGCCCGACGGCCTTTAGTCTGCTGCCGCCTAACGCGCGGATTGCTTGGAACTAGTGCTGTCGCAAGCAGACGACTAAATAGTCAGCGGCAAGGGAAAGGCAGTTCAGCGCGGTTTGCGCGGACGGCAGTAATCAGCCCCATCCTGCCAGCCCTGCACGAACGATGCGTCCCCTTTGGGGCGTGGAACCGCACGGCCGGATGCTTCCCTCACGTTCTCGCAGCCGGCGGCAAAGCCGCGTTTGTATTCGGGCGGGAAGCCGGAGAGGTTGATCGAATTCGTGACATGCGCAGGATCGTCCGCGCCCACGCGCAGGGACTGGGATGCGCATCCCCCCAATACAGCGGAGAGCAGCAGCAATACGGCAATTTTCACGGCGGCGACCCTCTTGGTTAGGAGGCCAGTCCAGAATTTCGGAAACGGCCCCTGATTTCGGGGAGCATGCGGGGAGGTATCCCCTCATATTCAAATGAGATTCGAGGCGATTGCATTCGCGGACCAAGGCATGACCAGGGGACAGCAGCAAAGCGCATGCCTGAAGCTGCCTCGCCTGCGTAGGCGATTCAAGCGTCGTCCGACTTGAACATTCCCGGCTCGAGCCGATGGCGCTCGAGCAGCTTGTAGAACTCGGTGCGATTGCGTTGCGCGAGCTTTGCCGCCTGTGCGACATTGCCCTGCGTGATCTTCAGGATGCGCACCAGGTAGTCGCGCTCGAACGCGCGTTTCGCCTCATCCAGCGGGGTCAGTGCGCTCGACCGGTCGTTCAGCGCGCTTTGCACCAGCGATGCCGGAATCATGCCGTTGGTGGCAAGGGCCACCGTCTGCTCCACCACATTCTGCAACTGCCGCACGTTGCCCGGCCAGGGCGCCGCCACCAACTGCTCCAAAGCCTCGGGGGCGAAGCTGTTGACGTCTTTGCGATAGCGCGCCGCCACCTGCTTCAGAAAATGCACAGCGAGCGGCACGATGTCCTCGGGACGCTCGGCCAGTACAGGAATAGTCAACGCAACGACGTTCAAGCGGTAGTACAGGTCTTCGCGAAACTGCCTGTCGGCGATGCGCTGCTCCAGGCTGCGATGTGTGGCAGAGACGACACGCATGTCCACGTCGACGGTCTGGGTCGCCCCCACCGGACGCACCTGATGCTCCTGCAGCACGCGCAACAATTTCGCCTGCAGCGGCAGCGGCATATCGCCGATCTCGTCCAGAAACAGCGTTCCGCCGTCGGCGCTTTGCAGCAGGCCCTGGTGGTCATAGACGGCTCCTGTGAAAGCACCTTTTTTGTGCCCGAACAACTCCGATTCCATCAGCGCTTCCGGGATCGCGGCGCAATTTACGGCGACGAAGGGTCCGGCGGCGCGGGCGCTGGCACGATGGATGGCGCGCGCGACCAGCTCCTTGCCGGTACCGCTCGCACCATAGATAAAAACGCTTGCGTCCGATTGGGCCACGAGCCGGGCGCGGCTAAGCACGTCTTCCATCGCCGCGCTGGCCGTGACGATGCCATTGCGCCAATCATTGTCAGCCGATGCCGCTCCCGTGTCGCGGATGCCCGACGAAAGCTTCAGGGCCTGCGCCACCTGTTCCAGCAGGGCCTGGTTGTGGAACGGCTTGGGCAGGAAGCCGAAAACGCCGCGCTTGGTCGCGGCCACGGCTTCCGGTATGGTGCCGTGCGCCGTGAGGATGATCACCGGCAGCGTGGGCGCGGTGTTGTGAATGGCTTCGAACAAGGCCATGCCGTCCATACCGTCCATTTTCAGGTCAGTAATCACGAGTTGAGGACGCGACGCGGCCAGAGCCGCCAGGGCCATGTGGCCGCTGTCTACCGCCTGCACCTCGTAGCCCGAGGCGTTCAGGCGCATCGACACCAGCTTGAGGATGTCGGGATCATCGTCGACCAACAGGACAACGGGCTTGGCTTCGCTCATCTGCATTCGTTCATCTGCGTCTGGGCTGGCTTTCCTGCCCGCGTTGCATGATGGTTCGCTCGACTTCCTTCAGCGCCTCGAGCTGTTCGCGCAAGGTGCGCTCGGTTTCCTTCCGCGCCTCGAGCTGCTCGCGCAGGGTGCGCTCGGCTTCCTTCCGCGCCTCGAGCTGCTCGCGCATCTGGTTGGCGCGTTTTTGCTCGCTTGCACGCTCGCTCAGCAGCACATAGAGCAGCCTGGCGAGCGAGCGCAGCGGGCTTGCCGCGTCGCCTGGCGTTGCCATCGGTTCGAGCAGGATCGCGGCTCGGGCAGCGTCCTGAACGCTGGCGCCGGGCGTGGCAAGCAACAAGGCGAGCCGCACCCGGCTGATTGCATCCTTGTCCCTGGCGAATGCCTGATTGCTGGCGCTGTACTCGTTGCGCTGCTGTTCGGCCGTCATCGTCGCGACGCGCTGCGCATAGTTGATCAGCTGGATTACCTGGCGCTCCTCGGGCTCGCTGCCAGGGGGGATTGGAATACGCAAGCCGGCGCAGCCCGCGAGCAGCAGCGCGGTGGCAACCAGAAAGCCGGTGCGTATCATCGTTTGAAGATCATTTCGAAATGAGAGGATACACCCCCTCATGCTCCCCTAAGTGTCAGAGACCGTTTCGGTAATTCTGAAGCGGCCTCTAAATCGATCCTTTGGCGCGCGAGGCGGGCAGACTGACGCGGAAATGCGCGCCGGGCGCGCGGTTCGCGATAACTTCGATGCTGCCCCGGTGGGCAAGCACGAATTCACGTGCGATCGCCAAACCCAATCCGCTGCTCTTGACCCGTCCCTGATGGCCGAGCTTGCCCTGGAAAAACCAATCGAACACCCGCTCGCTGTCTTCAGCAGCGATGCCGGGACCGGCATCGCCGACCTCGATCACAACCTTATCTTCCTCGGCGCGCACCGCCAAGGAAATAGTACCGCCTTCCGGCGAATACTTGACCGCGTTTGACACCAGGTTGTCCACCACCACGCGCAGCTTGTCCGCGTCCGCCGTCAGCACGGCGGGCTCGACGCGCAGAAGGAAATTGAGATTACGGGCGGCGATGGCGAGTTTGTGCGCCTCCGCCACTTTGCGCGCGATGTCGCACAGATCGATCGATCGGAACTCGAGCCGGTTGATGCTGTCGAGAGCATGCTGGTAGCCGAGCAGCCCCTCGATCAAGTGCTGCAGTTGCAGGCTGTTGTGCCTGAGGATTTCAGCGATCTCGCTCTGCTGGCGATTGAGCGCTCCGCTCGAGCCATCGGCGAGCAGTTCGGAGCCTTCGCGCAATGCCGTGAGCGGAGTCTTGAGTTCATGCGACACATGATGCAGGAATTTGGTCTTCTGCTCCTCCAGTTCGACCAGCCGCAGTCTCAGCCACTCGAGCCGCTGGCCCAGATATTCCAGGTCCGCGGGGCCGTGCACGCGAATAGCAGTGCCGAATTCTGCGCCACCGAGCTGGCGGATGCCGTGATCGAGCTGGCGTATTGGTTTGGCGATGAGAAACGCGAATAGCATGGCGATCAGGACGCCCAGCGGGACCGAAGCCGCGAGCTGCCACAGCAGCGAGCGCTGGGTGCGTCGGGCTGCCTCGCCCATATTCTCGACTTCGCGGTCGATCAGCAGATTGCTCTGGTTAAGCACATTGTTCGCCAGTTCCGACAGCTCGACATAGCCCCCGATCAGCGGCCTGCGGTCGGCGCCCTTGTCGAGCTTGCTTCCCAGCTGCTCGAACAATGCCTGCTCCTTCTCGATCGTTCTGTTCAAATCGCGCAACTGCGACTCGTCGAGCGGCAACAGCGACATATCGCTGGTGGTTTGCTTGAAACCGCTGCGTACTTTGGCGTAATCGGCAAGCAATGCGGCGTCACCGAGAATCAGATATTGCCGTGCCAGGCGTTCCATTGCCGTGACCTGCTCCATCAGCACACGGCTGCCGCGCGCCGCCTCCGCCGCCTGATCCACAGCGGCCTGACTCTGAGTGGTAAGCCGGTCCACGTACGCGGTCGCATTCAACAGTGCCAGGATCAACGGCAGAGAAACCAGACCAAAGCCGAGCAGCAGCAGCTTCAGCACCGAGCTTGGATAGCGTAGGCCTGTGAATTCGAAAGTGCGCTTCATGCGGGGGTGGGCCCGTGCGTTGGGGATTCAATCATAGCAGCGTCGGAAAACGCAGGTGATGCGCGCTCAAGCGCTGGCGGCACGCTCGCTTCAGTTGCAATCCGTAGCGTTGCGCCGGGCCTGGCTGCGGCCGCTCGCGGACGGCCGCGAGTTCGCACGCGCGCTCGGGTGTGTATTCCGAGCGAGCCCGTGCCGCTCCCTGAAAGTGCGCGCCTGCGCTGGCGGGGAACGTCAGACTGAAGTCGCCAGGCGCGCCCGCCGGCGAACAGCAGCCAAGTCGTCGAAGCAGCCTGAAATTCGGTCGCCAAATGTACGATAGCGCACAGAACGTCCCGGGCGGAATCGGATAATCTGGCGGAAGAGCGGTTTTGGAAGAATGGGGCGGGTGCTCCTCTCGGTTGACAACACTCGGACCCCGGTGATCGAACTGGAGGACAGAAAATGCGCTACGCACTCATTGTACTGTGGATGCTGTTTTGGTCGGTGCCTTCGGCCATGGCTCAGGTGAGCATCGGTATCGGGCTTCCCGGCGTGAGCATCGGGATCAACCTGCCCTTGTATCCGGAGCTCGTGCCGGTGCCGGGCTACCCGGTCTACTACGCTCCGCGACTGAATTCGAACTACTTCTTTTACGATGGCATGTACTGGGTCTACCAGGGGGATAACTGGTACGCGAGTTCCTGGTACAACGGGCCCTGGGGGCTGGTGGGCCCAGAGCTTGTGCCGCTGTTCGTCCTGCGAATTCCTGTGAGCTACTACCGGAATCCCCCTGGATACTTTCGCGGCTGGCGCTCGGATGCGCCGCCCCGCTGGGGCGAGCACTGGGGCAATCAATGGGAACAGCAGCGAAGCGGATGGGACAGGTGGAACCGCAGTTCTGCTCCAGCGCGCGCCCCGCTGCCTGCCTACCAGCGGCAGTTTTCGGGAGATCGGTATCCCCGAGTAGAGCAGCAGCAGGCGCTTCGCAGCCAGAATTACCGTTACCAGCCGCGTGACGCCGTAGTGCGGCAACACTTTCAGGAGCAGGCAGTGCAAAGAGCGCCCGCGACTCCTCAGCGGGGACAGCAGGGAGC
>JADGRR010000130.1 GCA_017880745.1 Burkholderiales bacterium | reverse complement strand
TGAACGCCCCGACCTTTGGGCTTCCGTGCCCCACTGCGATTTTCACACTGGGCCTCCGGCTCTTTTCGGTGAAGCCTGTTGCTCGATGGGTGTTCATCGTTCCGCTCTTGCGGGCTGCGGTCGGCTCATCGGCCGCGTTTCAGCTTGGGGTAATCGAGGATCTCGGTTTGCCCGCCGCCGGTATCGTGACCATTGCCGTCATGGTATTCTCGCCGACGGTGGCTGACCCGCCGCTCAACGCGGACGCGCGCGGGGACACCACGCGCGACGGTTAGCGCCGCTTCAGGCGGCTCCAGGACTCCAAAGCGCACAATCCATGGCCATGAACGAAGAACCTGACTCCCTCGCGTCGCGGCTAATCCGAAATTACAACGACGCAACGGTTGAACGGCAGCTGCGTGAGCCGCTGTACGAAAGCCTTGCCGCGCGCTTGGCCCCGGGGACTGCCGCTCGAAAGCTGGGCGCCTCGATCGACACAGTTCCGCCCGGCAAGCGTTCCTGCCCGTACCACTTCCACCACGCACAGGAGGAGATGTTCGTCGTGCTCGAGGGCTCGGGAACGCTCCGTGTGGCGGGCGAGATGCTGCCACTGCGAACTGGTGATGTTGTCTTCATCCCTCCCGGGCCCGAGTATCCCCACCAGATTATCAACACTTCGGCCGAACCGCTGAAGTACCTGTCCATCAGCACCCGCGAGAGCCCCGAAATCTGCGAGTACCCCGACTCAGGAAAATATCTGGCGATGGCGTCGTCCACCGGCGGAACGGGCTTCGACGCAATCCAACGGGCCGGCGACAGCATCGACTACTGGGACGGTGAAGCGTGATCCCGGCGCAACGACCTGCCCCTCCGTCGAGCCGCTGCCAACGGCGCCCCGCCGTTCGCGGCGGCTCATGTCCAACGCTAGATGGCGCGGATCTCCGATGAACACATCAGTTATCGAGGGCGGCTGCCTTTGTGGCGCGGTTCGGTATCAGGTGACCAGCCTGCCTACGAATAGCATGGTCTGTCACTGCCAGACCTGTCGAAAGGCAGCTGCATCCCCCGTTGTGGCCTGGGTCACGTTTGTCGCAGAAACGTTTCAATTTACACGCGGTCGCCCGAGCGAATTCCGCTCTTCTCCAGCCGTAACGCGGAGTTTTTGCGCGTCCTGCGGAAGCCCACTGAGTTACCGGCACAGCCACTCGCCTTCCACGATTGACATCACCACCTGCAGCCTGGACGACCCGGAGCGGTTTCCACCGACCCACCATTCTTGGCTCAGCCATGATCTTGCATGGGTACGTTTCGGCGATGGGCTTCCGGCCTTCCCGGAATGGCGGCGCCAGGATGGCAGCGTCTGACTGTTCGGATCGGGCGGACGCAGGCAGCGCCGATATTTCCGGTATCATTCTCCGCTCGAGTTTGAACGGTTGGCCAATGCCCGGAAAAGTGTCCACAGATGCGGACGAAGATCACCGGCCCAAAACACGGGCCGGCCGTTGAGCGTGCACCTTGGACATCATAGGCATGGGTGCTAGCCGCCGGCAGCAGCGTCAATCGGAGGCGCCGTCCATGAGTGAAGCCCTTGAGCGCAACAGACAGAACGCGCTGGGATGTATTGCAAATCGTGCCGCGCGAATCCGCCAATGACAACACCATGTTCTAGCGCGGCCAGCGGCGCGCATCGGTCCGCCGTGCCGGCCGCAAGGCGAATCACGCCCAATCCTTCCGTTGAGCGAACAGCCGCTGGCAAGGCGGCGGCTGCCGCCAATGTCAAACGTTTGGCCGTATGCAAACATGGAGCGAACCAAGGAGAGTGAAATGACCGCAACCCCCAACAGCCGTCCTCCCGTACCACCCTTCACCCGCGAAACTGCGGCGCAGAAGGTACGCATGGCCGAGGACGCATGGAATACACGCGATCCCGAACGGGTCTCGCTCGCCTACACCGTCGATAGCACCTGGCGAAATCGCGCGGAGTTCCTGTCCGGACGTGAGACGATCGTGCGCTTCCTCCAGCGGAAATGGGCGAAGGAGTTCGACTACCGCCTGATCAAGGAGCTGTGGGCCTTTCATGAGGCGCGCATAGCGGTGCGATTCGCCTATGAGTGGCACGACGATTCGGGCAATTGGTTTCGTTCCTATGGCAACGAGAATTGGGAGTTCGACGAGCATGGCCTCATGCGCCGTCGGATCGCCAGTATCAACGACCTGCCGATCACGGAAGCGGAGCGTAAATACCGCTGGCCGCTGGGCCGGCGTCCGGATGATCACCCGAACCTGTCGGATCTTGGCCTGTAGCCTGAGTTGGCGCTCTTGGCTGACAAATCAATCCGCCGGGTCGTCAAGCGCTGCGCTCCTGGCATCTGCTGATTTCAGGCGTTGCGCCAATCCGTACGGCGGTATCGCATGTTCCACACAATTTGATCAAAATCGCGCGAGGTATCGGGATGGAAAGCATGACCGTGACAGCCAACGGCTACGACTTCGGCGCGGTGCACGCCGCCATGCGCCGCTACGTGGACGCCGACGTCCTCGCGGGCGTGTCCTCCGCCGTACTGCTGGGACGGGATCTGGTGGACCTGCACTGCGTCGGCTGGGCCGACAGGGAGCAGGAGGTCGCGCTGCGCGACGACCATCTGTTCCGCGCGTTCTCCAACACCAAGCTGGTCACGACCTGCGCCGTGCTGCTGCTGTTGGAGGAAAACCGATTCCAACTCGACGACCCGGTCGAACGATTCATACCGCAACTGGCGAACCGCCGTGTCCTCAGACCCGGCGCGGCCGCGTTGGACGATGCGGAGCCCGCACGCGGACCGATCACCATTCGCCATCTGCTGAGCCACAGCTCGGGGTTGAGCTACGGCATTTTCGACCCCGGCACACCCATCTTCAAGGCCTACAACGAGCGCAAGGTGCTCAATTCCGCGACGACGCTCGCCGACATGATGGACACTCTGGCCGACCTGCCGCTGGTGTTTCATCCCGGAACATCGTGGGAGTACTCGGTGGCAACCGATGTCCTGTCCCGGTTGGTCGAGATCGTCAGCGGCCAGCGCTTCGACGCGTTCATCCAGTCGCGGGTACTCGATCCGCTGGGCATGGCGGATACCGGGTTCGTCGTGCCTGAGGAAAAGCGCCACCGGCTCGCGGCGTATTACGCCGGCGCAGACCTTGCGGATCCAATGAAGCCCGGGCTGACGCGTGCGGATGACGCGCCGTATCCTCAAGCCTATTTGCGGCCGTTTCCCAGGCTGTCGGGCGGCGGCGGCTTGGTCACGACTTTGCCGGACATGCTGGCACTGCTGCGCAGTCTCCTGCCCGGCGGCCCAACGCTGCTGCAGCCTGAAACCATCGCGCTGATGATGACCAATCAGCTGCCGGACCGCGTGCGCATCCGCTTTCCCCAATTCGGCGACATCCAGGGCAAAGCATTCGGACTCGGTGGTTCGCTGACGCTGGTGCCGTCACGGCTCGAGCCCAGGGGCGCGGCCGGCGAGTTTCAATGGGGCGGCATCGCGGGCACGCATTGGTGGATATCGCCGCAGGCGAATCTCGCGGGATTGCTGATGACGCAGCGCCAGTGGGCGTTTTGGCACCCGTTCTCGTTCGAGTTCAAGCGATTGGTCTATCAAGCGGTCAGCCGCACTCGCAACGCGAGCACGGCATGAACTCTATCGGCCGTCGCGCTGCGCGCCCAATCCTTGCGCGCAATCGGAAGTCAGGAGTTCCCAAATGAACGCCGAAGCCGTGCTCGAATCTGTCATTACCTGTCCGCAGTGCGGGTATGCGAAGCAAGAAACCATGCCGACCGATGCCTGCCAATGGTTCTACGAATGCACACAGTGCCACGCACTATTGCGACCGAAACCCGGGGATTGCTGTGTGTTCTGTTCATATGGCTCCGTTCCATGCCCGCCGATCCAGGGCCAAGACAAGCCGGGTGGCTCGTGCTGCACCCGCACCTGACACTGCGCTCAGCCGGCACTGTTCGAGGAATGCATGTCGGCTATTGACGTACTCGCGGCCCAGTCCGCGCCGATGAAGGCATGGCTCGCATGGATGTTCGCGGCCAACTTCTGCAGCGTGTTCTTTCTGCGCCACATCCCGGCACGCTGGGTTCTGGCCGCCCAAGCGGCAAATGTCATTTCCATGCAGCTGTTGTTGCGGCTCTACGGCACCGGGCACCATCTCAGCCTGCCGCACGTGGTGTTCTGGACTCCGCTTTTGATCTATATTTTCTCCCGCCGGAATGCGCTCCTCGCGTGGTCGCCGTTTGGCGTGTGGTGCGTTGTTCTGTTTATGACGGATCTCGCGTCGCTGATCCTGGATTATGCGGCGGTCGCGAAATTGTGGTGGCGCTAGCGACACGAATTCGCCTGACCCGGGTCCCGGCGAAACACCGGCCGTCACCAACTGGCACTGACAAAGGAGGCATCTGATGGACATGCTCGCTTCGATTCAGCAACTACTCAAGCCGCTGTTCCCGGGCGTGCTCGGCATCGAGCTGAGCGAAGTCAGCCCGGAGCGCGTCGTCGCCACGATGCAGGTGCGGCCCGAGCTTTGCACTACCGGCGAGGTGCTGCATGGCGGCGCGATCATGGCGTTCGCCGATACCCTGGGCGCGGTCGCAACCTTCGCCAACCTGCCCAAGGGCGCGCGCACGACGACGATCGAGTCCAAGACCAACTTTCTCGGCGCCGCGCCCGCCGGATCGCGGGTCACCGGCGAATGCACGCCGTTTCATCGCGGCAGAACGACGATGGTATGGCAGACCCTCGTCAAGTCCGAAGCGGGGAAGCTGTGCGCGGTGGTGACGCAGACGCAGATGGTGCTCCCTGCGCCGCCTAAAGCGTAATGGTGACGCATGGCCAATGACACTCTGCCGGTGGTTTCGGTGACACCCAGCCTGCAATTGCTGTACACGTCGAGAATAGACATCGCCGCGCCGCAGGATGTCGGCAGAACACCCCTGGGCCAAAGACGCATCATCAATATCAGCGGGGGGGCGTTCGCGGGTCCGAGATTGTCCGGCCGCATCCTGCCCGGCGGCGCCGACTGGCAGGTGGTTCGCAGCGACGGCATCGTCGAGGTGGACGCGAGATACACCCTCGAGACCGACGATGGCGCGCTGATCTACATCAGCAACTGGGGTTTGCGCCACGGTCCGCCGGAGGTGATCGCGCGACTCGGCGCGGGCGGCAAGGTCGATCCCGGCGAATACTATTTCCGCACCACGCCGGTGTTCGAAACGGGCGCACCCGGATATGCCTGGCTGAACGGCATTATCGCGGTTGGAGTGGGCGAGCGGCGCGCCGATGCGGTGATCATCACCGCCTACGAAGTCAGGTAGCCGGCTTGCCTCTATTCGCCTGATTCATGAACATTTATTTTCGAATAGTCAGGTAGCGCCTGTATTTTCGCATATCGTCTTGCCTATTTTGGCAAGAACGCGACTGCGCCTAAAGGCCGGGATCCGCGTCAGACTCAGTTCTGGTGATGCACCTGCATCGCTTCGAGGAAGCGCGACACCAGGTTGTAGCCGGCGATGGTGGCGGTGAGCTCCACCAGGTCCTGCGTGTCGAAATGCCTGCGCACTTCGGCGAACAGTTCGTCCGCAACCTGGATCTCCTTGGTCATGCTGTCGGTGTAGGCGAGCACGGCGCGCTCGGCCGCGTCGAACAGCGGCGACACCTGCCACGCCTTGAGCGCCGCGATCTGCTCCGCGCGCGCGCCTTCCTTCAGCGCAAACGGCAGATGCGCCTGGTATTCATAGTCAGCGCCGTTGAGGATGGCGACGCGCAGGATCGCAAGCTCGCGATAGCGCCCGCCGAGCTTGGTCTTCTGGCGGATCGCGGTGAAAAAGCTCAGCCAGCCCTCCATCACCGCCGGGCTGTGGAGCAGGACCTTGTACAGATCGAGCACCTTGCCGCGCTCGGCCCTGATGCGCGCGATCAGCGGCGCGAGCTCGGGGTGGTCTTTTTCTTCGATATCCGGAACGCGTGCCATTGGATTTCGCTTCAGAACGGCAACTGCGCGCCGGGCTTGGCGGCCTGCAGCACCGCGCGGAACTCGGCCTGGATGCGCGCGATCGCAGCCTCGGTTTCGCCCTCGAAGCGCAGCACGATCACCGGCGTGGTGTTGGAGGCGCGCGCGAGGCCGAAGCCGTCGGCGTATTCCACGCGCAGGCCGTCGAGCTTGATGATTTCGCGCGCCCCGGGAAAGCGCGCGCTTTGCTGCAGCCCCGCGATCAGCCGGTGCGGCTCGCCTTCGGCGAGCTTCCAGTTGAGCTCGGGCGTGTTGATCGAGTCGGGCAGCGCGTCGAGCACCGCGTCGGGATCGGACGAGCGGCTGAGAATTTCCAGCAGCCGCGCGCCCACGTACTGCGCGTCGTCGAATCCGTACCAACGCTCACCGAAGAAAATGTGCCCGCTCATCTCCCCCGCCAGGGGCGAGTGGCGCTCCTTCATTTTCGCCTTGACCAGCGAGTGCCCGGTCTTCCACATCACCGGCTTGCCGCCGCGCTCGGCAATCCAGGAGGCCAGCCGGCGCGTGCATTTGACATCGTAGATGATCTCCGCGCCCGGGTTGCGTTTGAGCACATCGTCCGCAAACAGCATCAACTGGCGGTCGGGGTAGATGATGTTGCCGCGCTTGGTGACCACGCCGAGGCGGTCGCCGTCGCCGTCGAACGCGAGGCCCAGCTCCGCGTCCGAGCTGCCGAGCGCCGCGATCACGTCCTGCAAATTCTCCGGCTTGGACGGATCGGGATGGTGGTTGGGAAACGTGCCGTCGACGTCGCAATAGAGCGGGGTCACCTCGCATCCGAGGCGGCGGAACAGCTCGGGCGCGGTGGCGCCGGCCACGCCGTTGCCGCAGTCGATGACGATTTTCATCGGCCGCGAGAGCGTGGCGTCGGACGCAATGCGCGCCAGATACGCTTCGCGCACGTCCGCAGTCGAGTATTTGCCCGCGCCCTGCGCCAGATCGCCGCTCTCGATGCGAAGGCGCAGGCGCTGGATGTCTTCGCCCGCGAGCGTAACGCCGCCGAGCACCATTTTCAGTCCGTTGTAGTCGGGGGGATTATGGCTGCCGGTGACCATGACCACGCTGCCGCAGCCTAAGTGATGCGCGGCGAAATAGCCGATCGGCGTGGCGGCCATGCCGATGTCGATGACGTCGACGCCGGCGGCGCGCAGTCCCTGCGCCAGCGCGCCGGATAGCCCGGGGCCGGACAGCCTGCCGTCGCGGCCGATGGCCACGGCCGTTTGCGCGCGCGCGCGCGCCTCAGAGCCGATCGCCTGTCCGATGGCGGCGACGATTTCCGCGGTGAGCGTGCGGCCGACGATACCGCGGATGTCGTAGGCCTTGAAAATCTCTGCGGGGACAGCGCTCATGTGGGCTGCAGTCGTGCCGGTTTGGAAACCGTAATTTTACCGCAAGGGGCGCAAATGCTCGCCGAAAAACGCGAGCAGGCGTTGCGGCAGCCAATCGAGATTGCCGGGAAATGCGCCGGCGGCGAAACCGACGTGGCCGCCCTCCTCCGGCTGCTCGAGCAGCACC
>JADGRR010000129.1 GCA_017880745.1 Burkholderiales bacterium | reverse complement strand
ATGAATTTCGCACTGCTGTTGTTCAGCCTGCTGGTCGTCACCGGCGCCGTGTCGGCTCTGGACGCGATCTATTTCCGTAAGCGCCGCGCCGCCGGGGCGAAGGAGCCGTGGTGGATCGAATACCCGAAGAGCTTTTTCCCGGTGATCCTGATCGTGTTCGTGCTGCGCTCGTTTCTGGTGGAGCCGTTCAAGATCCCTTCCGGCTCGATGATCCCGACCCTGCTGGTCGGCGATTTCATCCTGGTCAACAAGTACACCTACGGCATCCGCCTGCCCGTGATCAACAAGAAAATCATCGACATCAACGAGCCCGAACGGGGCGACGTGATGGTCTTCCGTTACCCCGACGATCCGTCGGTCGATTACATCAAGCGCGTCGTCGGCCTGCCCGGAGACAAGGTGGCATACCAGAACAAGCGCCTCACCATCAACGGCCGGGAAATGCCGCTGAAAGAGACGGGCGACTATCTGCTCAAGGACAAGATTCAGTACCTGAAGCTGTACACGGAGACGCTGGGAAAGGCAGAGCACGCGATGCTGCTGGATACGAACGAGCCGGCCGGTTCGCCCTATGTAAAACACTTCCCGCTGCGGGAAAATTGCATTTACAATAATGCGGGCGTGGTGTGCAATGTCCCGCCGGGCCATTACTTCATGATGGGCGATAACCGCGACAACAGCAGCGACAGCCGCGTGTGGGGCTTTGTGCCCGAGGCCAATATCGTCGGCAAGGCATTTTTTATCTGGTTCAATTTCAGCGAGTTGAAACGTTTCGGCCGGTTCAATTAGTTCCCTGGGGTTCAACTGGTGACAGAAATGGCAAAGACCACGAAGAATAGCGAGCCCGCATCTGCGGGAGGATCTACAAGGGGGGTGCGCCCCCTTGTTCGTGGAACGAGGGGTTTTCTTCGGTCGGAGGCAAGCGGTTCGCCCTCGGCTTGTCCGCATTAGGGAGCTAGGCGATCATGCGCAACAAGCAACGCGGAATCAGTTTTCTGGTGATTTTTTTGATCGGCGTGATACTGGCCCTGGCCGCCGTGGGCGCCATGAAAATCGCGCCTGCCTACTCTGAATTCATGACTGCCAAGAAAGCCATCGTCGCCATTGCCGCCGGGGAAGGACGGACCGGAAGCGTGGCCGATATACGCAAAGCGTTCGATCGCCGCGCCAACATCGACAATATCACCGAGGTGACGCCGGGGGAACTCGAAATAAGCAAGGAAAGCGGCGAAGTCATCATCTCGTTCGCCTACACAAAGAAAATTCCGTTGTTCGCCAACGTGTCACTGGTAATCGAGTTTGCCGCCAGCACCGCGCCGGGCGGCGGCTCGGACAAAGAGTAGCACCCGCCCCCGGCACGATGGACTACGGGCCGCTGCAGCGCAAACTGGGTTACAGCTTCGCGCAAGCGTCTCTGCTGCAACAGGCGCTGACGCACCGCAGCCACAGCGTTGCGCACAATGAGCGTATCGAGTTTCTCGGCGACAGTGTACTCAATTGCTGCGTCGCGCATGAGTTGTACCGGCGATTCGCCGAGTTGAAGGAGGGCGAGCTGTCGCGCTTGCGCGCAAACCTGGTGCGGCAGGAAACACTGGCCGAACTGGCGCAGCAGCTGGAATTGGGAACTTACCTGCGCCTGGGCGAAGGCGAGCTGAAGAGCGGCGGTTTCCGCCGTCCCTCGATCCTGGCCGATGGCCTGGAAGCCTTGCTCGGCGCAGTCTTCCTGGACGGAGGTTTCGCCGCAGTCCAGGGTGTGATCCGCGGCATGTACGCTTCCCTACTCGAACACCTCGATCCGCAAACGCTGGGCAAGGATCCCAAGACCCTGTTGCAGGAGTTGCTGCAGGCCCGGAAAATCCCGCTGCCGCAATACGCCGTCGTGGCCACCCAGGGTGCGGCGCACAATCAGCTGTTCCAGGTGGAATGCCAGATCCCGCAGCTGGCAATCCGCACCACCGGCTTCGGCGCAAGCCGGCGCATTGCCGAGCAGGAAGCGGCGCAGCTCGCTTTCGCCCAGATGCAGCAATGAAGCCCGCCGGTTTCCGCTGCGGCACCATCGCCATTGTCGGCCGGCCCAATGTCGGCAAGTCCACGCTGCTGAACCATCTGGTCGGGGAAAAAATCAGCATCACCTCGCGCAAGGCGCAGACCACGCGCCATCGCATCACCGGCATACTCAGCAACGCAGACACGCAGTACGTGTTTGTCGACACCCCCGGCTTCCAGACGAAGAACGCCAGCGTCCTGAATCGCTTGATGAATCGCAGCATCACCCAGGCATTGCAGGACGTCGACGTGATCCTGGTCGTAATCGAGGCCGGGGGCATCAGCCGCGAAGACCGTCAGGTGTTCGATCTGCTGCCACCCGGGCACCCGGTGGTTCTGGCGGTAAACAAGATCGATCGCCTGGCGGACAAGAAGCGTCTGCTGCCACTGCTGGCGCAACTGCAGTCGGAGCGCGCTTTTTCCGACATCGTGCCGATCAGCGGCAAGAGCGGGGAGCAGACGCCGCAGTTGCTGCAAGCGCTGCGCCAGCACCTGCCGCAGCAGCCCGCAATCCACGCTGCAGGCGAGGTGACCGACCGCAGCGAACGCTTTCTCGCGGCGGAACTGGTGCGCGAGAAGCTGTTTCGACAGCTCGGTGACGAGCTGCCTTATGGCGCCAGCACAGCCATCGAGAAATTCGAAACCGAGGGCAAGCTGCGCCGCATCCATGTGGCCATCATTGTCGATAAAGCCAGCCACAAGGCGATGGTCATCGGCAAGGGCGGCGAGAAACTGAAGCTGATCGGGAGCGAAGCGCGGCGCGACATGGAGAAACTGTTCGGCGGCAAGGTGTTCCTGCAGATCTGGGTCAAGGTCAAGCAGGGCTGGGCCGATGACGAGCGCACGCTCAAGAACCTCGGATTCGAACCATGAGCCCGACGGGCTGCCCCAAGGGCGCATCCTTGACGCACAGCGACAAGGTAGTCCAATGACCGCGCGCGCACGGCAGGACAACCAGCCCGGATACGTTCTGCATACCTACCCGTTCCGCGAGACCAGTCTGGTGGTGGAGACCTTCACCCGCTCGCATGGCCGCATCGCCATGGTGGCGCGCGGGGCCAAGCGCCCGCGTTCGGCGCTGCGCGGCAGCATCATGGCGTTCCAGCCCCTGGGTCTGTCCTGGTCCGGGCGCGGCGAGCTGCGCCTGCTGCTGCGCGCGGAGTGGCAAGGGGGACAGCGGCGCCTGCAGGGCAGGGCGCTTCTGTGCGGCTTCTATCTCAACGAATTGCTGTTGAAATTGCTGCCGCGCGAAGACGCGCACGAGAAGCTGTTCCTCGACTATCAGACGGCGCTCGCCCGCCTGGCGGAGGAATCGGAACCCGGCGCGGTGCTGCGCCGTTTCGAACGGGCACTGCTGCGCGAACTGGGATACGCCATGGCGTTGGAACGCGACAGCGCGAGCGGCGGGGAGATTGACCCGTGCAAGTCTTATGCTTACGAACCCGAACGCGGGCCGGTGGCGGTGAACGGCGCCTCGCATGCGGGACCGGTGCTCTCAGGGAAGACGCTGCTCGACATTGTGCGCGACGACTACAGCGATCCGCTGACCCTGCAGCAGGCCAAGGCGTTGATGCGCCTGTTGATCAGCCATCGCCTGGAACAAAAGCCGCTCAACAGCCGGCGCATATTCGAGGAGCTGCGGCAACTGTGATCGAACTCGGCGTGAATATCGACCATGTGGCCACGCTGCGCCAGGTGCGCGGCACGACTTACCCGGATCCGGTGCGCGCCGCCTTGCTTGCCGAGGGCGCCGGCGCCGACGCCATCACTTTGCATTTGCGCGAGGACCGGCGTCACATTCAGGACCGCGACGTCGAGGTCCTGCGCGCGCAACTGACCAAACGCATGAACCTGGAATCCGCAGTGACGCGTGAAATGCTGCAGATCGCGCTGCGCGTGCGTCCGCACGATGTCTGCCTGGTGCCGGAGCGGCGCATGGAGCTGACTACCGAGGGCGGACTCGACATCGTGAGTCAGTTCGAGCGCGTGCGCCAGGCGTGCGAGTTGCTCGCCGGCTCGGGCATCCGCGTGTCGCTGTTCATCAATGCCGATACTGCCCAGATCGACGCGGCCAAGGCAGCCGGCGCGCCGGTGATCGAGCTTCACACCGGCCATTACGCCGACGCGGCAGGAGAAGAACAGCTGGCCGAGTTCGGCCGCATCCGCCACGCGGTCGAGTATGGCAACAGCATCGGCCTGACGGTAAACGCCGGGCACGGCTTGAACTACGACAATGTCGGGCCGATTGCCGCGGTGGCCGGCATTGCCGAGCTCAACATCGGCCACGCAATCGTGGCGCAAGCCATTTTCATCGGCTGGGAGGCGGCAGTGCGCGAGATGAAACGGCTGATGACCGAAGCCCGGCGCGCGTGATCCTCGGCACCGGCACCGACCTGATCGATATCCGCCGCATCGAGCGCGCGCTGGTGCGCTTTGGCCACCGCTTCGCGCGGCGCGTCCTGGTCGATGACGAGTATCAGCGCTTTTGCGCGCATATGAAACCCGCCCACTACCTCGCCAAGCGCTTTGCCGCCAAGGAAGCGTTCTCCAAGGCCATGGGCACGGGCATCCACTTTCCGGTCAACTGGCACAACGTGAGCGTCGCCAACGAATGCTCGGGCCGGCCATACTTGAAATTTTCGGAGCCGCTCGCAGCGCTGCTCGAGCAGCGCGGCATCAGCCGGGCGCACTTGAGTTTGAGCGACGAAGTCGAGATGGCGTGTGCTTTCGTGGTCCTCGAGGGTAAAGAGCATGAGTGAGCTGGGCCCGGTGATGCTCGATATCGCGGGTCCGCAAATGACTCCGGCAGAGGGCGAATTGTTGCGCCATCCCCTGGTCGGCGGCGTCATTTTATTTACGCGCAATTATCGCTCGCCGCAGCAGCTACGCGAGCTGACGGCTGCCATCCGTGCCCTGCGCAAATCCGAACTGCTGATCGCGGTCGACCATGAAGGCGGCCGGGTGCAGCGCTTCCGCGAAGGATTTTCCGGAATACCGGCGATGCGCCGTCTGGGCGATGCCTGGGACCGTGACCGCGCCTTAGCGTGCGCGGCGGCGCGCGACATTGCCTATGTGCTGGCGGGCGAACTCCTTGCCTGCGGCGTCGACTTCAGCTTCACCCCGGTGCTGGACGTGGACTTCGGCGAGAGCGGCGTGATTGGCGACCGCGCCTTCCACTCCGACCCCGCGGCAATCGCGCAATTGTCGGCCGCCTTGATTGCGGGCCTGCGCGCGGCCGGCATGGCGAGCGTAGGCAAGCATTTTCCCGGGCACGGCTGTGTGCGCGCCGATTCCCACCTGGCCGTGCCGGTCGACGAGCGCAGTTATGCCGAAATCGAGGCCGCGGATCTGGTTCCGTACAAGGAATTGATCCGGCATGGACTATCGGCGGTGATGCCGGCGCACGTGATCTATCCCAAGGTCGATGCGCATCCCGCGGGGTTTTCATCGACATGGCTGCAGCAGATCTTGCGCGCAGAGCTGAAATTCGACGGCATGATTTTCAGCGACGACCTGTCCATGGAAGGCGCGAGCGTGGCCGGCAGCGTGGTGGCGCGGGGCAAGGCCGCGCTCGCGGCGGGTTGCGACATGGTGCTGCTGTGCAATGCGCCTGAAGCGGCGCCCGAGTTGCTGGCCGGGCTGATGGCAGGGGTGATGAACCGGCAGCGCGCGGAGGCAATGCGCGGCAAGCGCTCGGTGCAAGGCCTGGAAGCGTTGCGACGCAACGCCCCATTTGCGCTGGCCAAGGCCGGCCTGGACCGCTTCGTCGCCAGCCTGGCTTGAGCGGCGATCTGCTTTCCCGCCCGGCGTCCCATGCCCGACAGCTTCAGCCTCGATTGCCGCGACTGCCCGCGGCTCGCCGGCTTCCTCGATCAGGTGCGACTCGACCACCCCGGCTACCATGCACTTCCAGTGCCCGTGTTCGGCGACGCTGCAGCGGAATTGCTGATCGTCGGCCTGGCGCCCGGCATGCACGGCGCAAACCGCACCGGACGGCCGTTTACCGGCGATCATGCGGGGATCATCCTCTACCGGACTTTGCATGAATTCGGCTTTGCCAGCCAGCCGACATCCGAGCGCGCCGACGATGCACTGGTGCTGAAGAATTGCCGCATCAGCAATGCGGTGAAATGCCTGCCACCGCAGAACAAGCCCCTGCCGGAGGAAATCCGGCGCTGCAACCGTTTCCTCGCGGCCGAGTTGCGCCAGAGGCCGCCGCGCGTGATCCTGGCGCTGGGCAGTGTCGCCCATCAGGCCGTGCTCATGGCTTGCGGACTCAAACGCGCAAGCTGCAAGTTCGGGCATCATGCCGTGCACGCCCTGCCGTCCACAGGCACGTCGCCGGAGGGCATCCGGCTCTACGACAGCTATCACTGCAGCCGCTACAATACGCAGACGAAAAGACTCACCGAGGCCATGTTCCAGGCGATATTCCGCGACATTGTCGCCGAACTGCAGCCGCGATGACGGCGCCTGCCGATTCCGCGCCGGCGTTCGACGCGCAGGCACTGATCAGCAGCCTGCCGCACCTGCCCGGCGTGTACCGCATGCTCAACGCCAGGGGCGACGTGCTTTATGTGGGCAAGGCGCGCGACCTGAAAAAACGCGTCAGCTCGTATTTTCAGAAGACCGCACAGAGCCCGCGCATCGAGTTGATGCTGACGCAGGTGGCTGCCGTCGAATCCACGGCGACGCGCTCCGAGGGCGAGGCGCTGATCCTGGAAAACAACCTGATCAAGTCACTTGCTCCGCGCTACAACATCCTGTTCCGCGACGACAAGTCCTACCCGTACCTGATGCTGAGCGGCCACGCTTATCCGCGCCTGGGGTTTCACCGCGGCCCGCTCGACGACAGGCACCGCTACTTCGGCCCGTTTCCGCACACCGGCGCGGTGCGTGAGAGCATCCAGCTGTTGCAGAAAATATTCCGCTTGCGCACCTGCGAGGATTCGGTGTTCCAGAATCGCTCGCGCCCCTGCCTGTTGCACCAGATCCGGCGCTGCTCGGCGCCCTGCGTCGGCCTGATCGACAGCGACTGTTACGCCGCAGACGTGAAGAACGCCGAACTGTTCCTGCAAGGGCGCGAGGACGACGTGCTGCAGGCTCTGGGACAAAAAATGCAGCAGGCGGCGGAGCTGCAGCGCTACGAGCAGGCCGCGTTCTACCGCGACCAGATCCAGGCGCTGTCGACCACGCAGCAAAAGCAGTACGCGGAAAGCAGCACCGGCGGCGATGCCGACGTGATCGCCTGCGCCGGGGAAAACGGCGCAGCCTGCGTCAACCTGGTGATGGTGCGCAAAGGCCGTCATCTGGGCGACAAGAGCTTTTTCCCGCATAACGCCGAGGGCCGCACTGCGCCTGAGGTGCTGCAGGCTTTCCTCGCGCAGCATTACGTCAACCGGCAGGTGCCGGCGGTTATCGTCGCCGGCGCCGAGTTCGACGCGCAGGAGATCGAATCCGTGCTCGCCGAGCAGGCCGGACACCCGGTGCAACTGGTGACCCGGGCCCAAGGGCAGCGCCGCGCCTGGCTCGAGATGGCGCAGAAAAACGCCCAGTTGGCGCTGTCGCAGCGCCTGTCCCACGCCAGCAACCAGGAGGTTCG